>MGRM01000005.1:102193-139917 GCA_001798185.1 Deltaproteobacteria bacterium RIFCSPHIGHO2_02_FULL_44_16
AGAAACCGTTCTTTCTCTTCTTATTCTTCTGTTCTTTCCTCTTTCTCTCTTCCAATGGATTTTCCGCCACCTTCAACGTCACTAATACCGTGGATCTCCCAGATGCCAACCCCCGTGATGGAATTTGCGATGATGGATCGGGGAGGTGTACGTTACGTGCAGCGATGAGGGAGGCTGAACTAAATCGCGAGAACGATCTCATCCTTTTGCCGCCAGGTCTGTATGAATTGGGTAAGACCATCATATTTTTGGAACCTACAGGGGATACAGAGATACGAGGAGCAGGAAGAGAAAATACGATCATCGATGGTCAAAATAGAGTTTCTCTCTTTTTTATTAATGGAAGCTCGAGGATTACCTTTCAACACCTCACTATGCAAAATGGATTGCAGAACACCGATGGTGTTTTTGAGAAAACGGGAGGAACAATGACGCTCGCGCAAGGAGCGCATGTTATTCTTTTTGATACTTTCCTTACTGAGAATGCTGCCTCATCAGGAGGAGCAATTTTTGTTTTCGAAGCTGCAAATCTCAATATTTCAAATTCCATTATCTCCCACAACCGGGTTTCTATTAACGGACGATCATGCCCGACTACGATTTCCTACGGGGCGGTATACCTTCCTCCTAATAATGGTGAAGGTGGAGCTATCTATAATTATGGTGGGAATCTTAGCATCAGTAATAGTCAAGTTTTGCATAATTCCTCGGAATGTTCTGGAGGCGCTATTTTTAATATAAACCGTATTTATTATAACCAGGGAGAAGTAACTGCGTTCTATAGATCTAACCTTGTAGTTTACTCTTCGAACTTTAGCGCGAATCAAGCCGGTATCTCTGGAGGAGCTGTTTTTAATGCGAGTGGAGAAATTCACATTGATGGGAGCACATTTTCTCAGAATACGGCACAAAAAGGAGCTGCGCTTGTAGATGAAGGGCCTTTTCCAACTCCAGGTTCTCGTCCAAGACCAAACGAAGAAGAACCGACTAACTTTATTGCCATTCCCGTAGGTCCGCATACATTTCCTCTCAATGGAAATGCTTCTCAAAATCCAAGCTCTTCAACTCAAATGCCGTCTCAAAATCAAAATGATTCTTTAAAACATCACTATGGATTTGTTTCTCTTATCAACTCGACATTTTCTGGAAATCAAGCAAGTGATGAAGGTGGAAGTGTTTGGAGCAAGTCATGGCTAGAGATGACAAACAATACAATCGTGAATAATTCTGCTAAAAAAGGCGGCGGGATTTATTGCAAAGGATGTGCTTCGTTTCTCAAAAATACAATCATTGCTTTCAATCGAACAAATCTTCCGCGAAATGGAAACAACTGCTTTGGAGATCTGCTCCCTCAAAATGTTGCAGCCCATCTTTTTTCCCACGGCGGAAATATTTTCGGCGATATGACAGGATGCATGACCTATAAATATCCAAACGCTGTTACAAACGATTTTCCGATTCCTTCTGGACAATCTCTGCTCATGCCTCTTGGTAATTATGGAGGGCCTACGGAGACACATGCCCTGACTCGGGTAAGCCTCTCACGAGATAACGCCGATCGACGCAATTGTCCTGCAACAGATCAACGCGGAGTAACTCGTCCTGTCGGGTGTGGCTGTGACATTGGGGCCTTTGAGGATGATCGTTTTGATTCCGCCAATTGCAAAGATGTAACGCAGGATGAATTGCTCCAAAACAGAGAGCAACATAAAAATCGTTCAAGGAAGTAATATAGGCCCTCCCCTGAGTATTTTCTTCTTGCCATAGGGCAATAATTGCCATATATTGTTTTTACAATGAGTTGGCATGTCACCTTTCAGAGGAAAGCGGAACGGCAATGCAGAGAGCTTCCCGAATCTAGCACTCAAAGACTGGATGCGCTAGTCCAGGAAATAGGCGTTGCTGGCCCCGTGATATGTGGCTTGCTGGGAAGTGAAAGAAAAAACGATTCAAATTGTGGAGGTATATTATGTCGGTACCCATGAGAAAGCCCCGTACTGAACCCATCTTAATTCGGGGAAGAAAATTTTATGTGCCCTCGGAGAAGGCAAGCGCGGTTCTGGTCCTGTTGAAGGATACTCCCGCTTCAATGCGCGACGAAGAATCCATTCCGGCGGAGGAAGTTTTTAAAGATCTGCATGTCAAGTATTCCAAGCGGGGTTCCGCTCTCCGTGGGGCGAGGTTTAAGGAGGAAATGACTCAGATCGAATTGGCCCGGAAACTGAAAATTACTCAAAGTGACCTTTCCAAAATGGAGCATGGGAAACGGCCCATTGGAAAAAAAATGGCTCGGCGTCTGGCAAAGGTTCTCAATATTGATTATCGGCTGTTCCTGTAAAATGTAATCTAAAAATTGGCCATTGTTATATTGGAAGGTTTATTAGAAACTAGTGGTCCGTCATATTTGAATTTGCATATTTATCATTCTGAGCGTAGCGAAGAATCTCAAGTGATCACATGAGATCCTTCACTTTGTCCAGGATGACAGTACGGAAAATTAAAATTGGTGCTCCACGAGTGTACGAGGGGATATGCCACAAATAATTCTTGGTATTGATGTCGGCAGTTATTCCGTAAAAATTGCCAAGCTCACGCGAAGTTTTAAATCGTTTGAGTTTGTCGGTTTTTTTGAACGACGAATTCAATATAATGACGTGCTTTCAACGGCAGAGTCTACTGCCATCGCCATTCAAGGGCTTTTAGATGATCATCATTTAGAGTCCGAATACGTTGTCTGCGGTTTTCCGGGTCAGCACGTCTCTTCACGGCTTATTACCTTCCCTTTTAGCAGTCGTAAAAAAATTGATCAAACTATTCAATTTGAAATGGAAAGTTATATTCCCTTTCAGATGGACTCGGTGTTGATTGATTATGCGGTGACATGGTCCACCAAAGAAGCCTCTCGTGTACTGGTCACGTATGTCCAAAAGGGAGAAATGGCGAAATACCTTTCCATGCTTCAAGGTATTAGCATTGATCCGCGTACGATCAGCGTTGAAGGAGTTGAGCTTGTTCATTTAGTAAATCTGGGGATGGTCCCGCCTGAAGGGCATTATGCCATGATCGATGTGGGGCATGAAAAAACAACCATCACGTTGTGTCGTGGGAAAAACGTCAGTTTTGTTCGAGCCATTTCCATGGCCGGAAAAACAATCACAGAGCGAATTTCAAAAACGCTTGGCATTCCCTTTGAAGAAGCTGAAAAAATGAAAATTGAGATGGGAAGTCTTCCGGTCGATCTTCCTGCTGAAGTGGATACGATTACCAAAGAAGTCGTAGCTGCTATCAAAGAAGTGGTGGATGAACTTCTTCTTCATATCCGCCAAACTTTTTTTTCCTATCGCGATGAAGAAGGGGGTTCCATCGAAGGAGTTTTCTTAAGTGGAGGCACATCGCGACTTCCGGGAATTGATAGTTATTTTTCCGATGTTCTCAAACAAAACGTCGCGTATATGAATTGTCCCGAATTTCACTTTAGCCGTCTCGAGCGCGCTGAAGCGCATCGTCATGTCATTCCACAAGCTTTGGCGTTAGCGCTCCGAGGCGTCGCTCCTGGTGCTGTCTCTTCCATTAATTTGCGCAAGGGAGATTTTGCGTTTACAGGAGACGTCGAACAAATTGGAGGGGGCATGCGCAATGTTGCCATTGCGCTCATTGCTATTGTTCTTCTTTCTTTAACTTCTTTTTCCATTCACTATTATTCACTTCGAGGAAAGCTTGAAGGCATTGAGTCTGATGCCAAAGAACTTATTCGACAAGCGCTTCCGGATGCTCCGCCAAAAGCGCTGGAAGGAACCAAGAGCGGTCTTGCGGTGCTCAAATCTCGAGAGGCAAGTTTAGCAGATCGAATGAAAAAATTAGAAGAACTTCGAGGCGTCTCTCCCTTAGAGGTCTTGAAGACCATCTCCGAAAAAGTTCCCCCGCGCACGGAAATAAAATTCGATGTTGAAAAGCTGAGTATTGCTCCTTCGCGAACTGTTTTGTCGGGTTATACTGATTCGTTTGAAGCCGTGGATCGTCTCAAACAATCCCTTGAAAAAGTAAAAATGTTCCGCGGTGTCACTTCTGGGAACGTCCGCAAAGGGGTGAAAGATGAAGTGAAGTTTGATATTTCATTTGAGCTGACCCCGGCAGAAGAGGAAGAAGGATAATCTATGGAATTTAAATTAGGACCACTTCGTTTGGAACGATTGCGTTTGGATAATCTCTATGCCTCTTATTTAGGCCTTTCTCCGCGCGAACAGACGTTTTCTCTCATTGGCCTTGGCATCCTTCTGATCATGGCGATTTTTGTTCCTATTTCTTTGGCTTCCAGCAGTCTTACTTCTTTAGAAAAAAATATTGTCGAAGAAGAAAAAAATTTGAAACAAATGATGCGGGGAATTGAAACCCATAATGAAATGAAATCCAAAATGGAAGCTATGGAGCGGACTTTCTCCACTGGATTTGATTCTTCGATTGCTTCAACCCTTGAATCCATTGCAAATAAAGCAGGGATTAAAGCACGCATTGATTCTCTCAAAGAAAAAAATATTGCTCCTTCAGATCTCTATGATGAAACATCGGTTGATGTCAGATTAAAACGCATCCTTCTTTCTGAGCTTATTTCATTTCTCTATGAGATTGAAAATCATCCTCAAAAAATCCTTCGTTTGAGTCATCTGGAAATAAAACCGAGATTTGATAGCAAGCAAGAATTAGATGTCTCTTTTTCCGTCTCCTCTTTTCGACTTCGTGAAAATAATGAGGAGGGAGAAGGTTCATGAAACTCTTTCGCTTGATCGGTTATCTCTTTTTTTTCGCGATCAGCTTTGTTTTTTTTCTCTACTGGATGTTTCCGTATGATGCACTTCGTGGGCGCATTGCAGGGGTGTTGGAGCAACAACTGGGAAGCAATGTCGACGTCGAAATTCTTTCCTTAAAGCCATCTGCTTTTTCAGGGATGAAAGCAAAACGTCTTTCGATCAATATGCGGGAAAAAGGAGAAATCCTTCCACTGCTGAATATCGATGAGGCGATCGCTAAAATTTCTTTCTTTTCATTACTCTTTGGAACACCTCGCCTCGATTTTTCTCTCCAATGTGGAAAAGGGATGATTCGAGGAACGGGGCGAAGGTCTGGAGTAACGATCGAGCTCGATATTGATGTTGAAGATTTCGACCTTGCGTCTCTCCAGATATTCTCTTCTCGCTATGGACTTCATCTCACCAGTCGCATTGATGGTTCCTTTCGTTTGACGTTGGATCAGCAAAATTTTCTTCGTTCCAATGGAAAAGCTGATTTAGTGTTTCGGGCTTTATCACTTCAACCATCTGAAATTGAGGTTGCAGGCACAATCATGACCTTGCCAGAAATTGTTTTTTCTCGAGGGAAAAATGCGCGTCTCAGCGCTGAAATGATCAAAGGAGCGCTCTCCATTGAAACACTCAAGTTTGAGGGAGGAGATATTGGGTTAGATCTTTCTGGGAAAATTTTTCTTTCTCAAAGCATTTCCAATTTACGCTTAAACTTGAATGGATCTTTCCGAGATTCTCCAAAACTGACAGAAACCTTTCCGGTTTTCTTTTTAATTGAAAAACAAAAAACAGCGGACGGAACCTATCCTCTTTCGATTACGGGACCTGTGACAAAACCGTCAGTGAAGATCGGCAGTTTCTCCCTTCCGATCTAAGCGCGGCCGCTCTTGAAAAAGAATTTCCCCTGGTTTGATGAGCCCCAGCTCTTCTCGAACCACCATTTCCAGATTTTTTGGCTCCTGGAGCAGTGTTTGTTCGGTTTCAAGTTCTTTGATTTTTTGTTGAAGTTCTTTTCTTTTCGAAAGAAGTGAGTGTTTCATTTCCAGAAGTCGTGTGAGTTGGTAAACCCCTTGATCACCGAGAAGAAGAAAACCGAAAAAAATTCCAACGGCGCCTGCAATCAATATTCTTTTGAGTGAAAAAAAAATTCCCAGCATGGTGAAAAAATGTTTCATGCGCTGAAAAAATCTGGCTGTGCTTTTTGTGGAGTGAGAGGAGTTTTTCCAAAATAAGAAAAAGCGAGAGGAGTTGCGATACGCCCGCGCGGAGTCCTGTTGAGGAACCCACATTGAATGAGATAAGGTTCATGAATATCTTCAATCGTCTCTTTCTCTTCGCTAATGGCTGAGGAAATTGTTTCCACACCAACCGGGCCACCTCCAAATTTTTCGATGATGGTGAGGAGAATTTTACGATCCATCTGGTCGAGTCCATGCTCATCTACTTCCAACATTTTGAGAGCTTCGTGAGCGATGTTTTTACTAATTCTTCCCTCTGCTTTTACTTGAGCATAATCACGAACTCGTTTGAGGAGTCGATTCGCGATACGCGGAGTGCCACGCGAGCGCGCTGCAATTTCGATTGCTCCAGTCTCTTCGATCGGGACATTCAGAAGCTTTGCCGAGCGTTTAATGATCAGCGAGAGTTCTTCGGGAAAATAAAATTCAAGGCGCGATTGAACGCCAAAACGATCACGCAATGGCGCTGTGAGCAGTCCAGCTCGAGTCGTGGCGCCAATAAGCGTAAACTTCGGAAGATCAAGTCGGACACTTTTTGCGCTTGGTCCCTGACCGATCAAGAGATCGAGTTGGAAATCTTCCATTGCAGGATAAAGAACTTCTTCAATTGTATGGTGAAGACGATGGATCTCATCAATAAAAAGAACATCATGTTCTGCGAGGTTCGTGAGAATCGCCGCAAGATCCCCTTGGCGCTCGAGGACGGGGCCTGAGGTGACGGTAATATTGACTCCCAACTCTTTCGCAATGATATAGGCAAGTGTTGTTTTCCCAAGTCCTGGTGGACCTGAGAAGAGGACATGATCGAGATGTTCTTTCCGTTTTTTTGCAGCATCAATAAAAACACGGAGTCGTTCTTTGACTGCAGACTGACCAATATACTCCGTCAATTTTCGCGGACGAAGTGTTGCATCAAATACTGCTTCTTCATCGGCTAAAAAAGGAGTGGTGAGGGGAAAATCCTGATTCATGATCGAGCAAGCTCCTTGAGCGCTTGTTTTAAAATTTCTGGCAATGCCATGTTGTCTCTCTCTTCTATCTTATGCAGGGCCATTTCTGCCGTTGGCTTCGAATATCCTAAATTTATCAATGCGGAACAGGCTTCTTCAAAGGGAGAAATATTTTTTCGACTGAGTCCCGTGGTTGAAAGAGGGAGAAGAGAAACAAGTTTATCTTTGAGTTCAATGACAATGCGCTCAGCGGTTTTCTTTCCGATACCAGGAATGGTCGAAAGACGAGCAACGTCCTCTCCGCAGATAGACGTAATCAGATCAGGAACAGGGACGCCAGAAAGAAGAGAGATGGCCATGCGAGGACCGATCCCTGAAATCGCAATGAGTTTTCGAAAAATCTCTTTTTCCGAAAGATCATTGAATCCATACAAGGTCATTTGATCTTCGCGGATATAGGTATAAATATGAAGCGTGAAAGGAGTTCCTGTTTCTGGAAGACGAGAGATCGTTTGAAGCGAAGCAATGACTTCATATCCCACTCCTTGAACATCAATCACGCAGCGATCAGTTTGTTTCGACAGAAGTTTTCCGGTTAAGAGTGCGATCATGCGCCGCCTGCCTTTTTGATTCGTTCTTTGAGATGCTGACTTTGTCCATGGCAGAGCGCCACGGCAAGCGCATCAGCCGCATCGACCGCGGCAATTTCAGGAAGTTTTAAGAGCGATTTGGTCATCTGTTGTATTTGTAGTTTTGATGCTGTTCCAAAACCGACAACTGCTTGTTTGACTTCACGTGCTGAATATTCTTCAAGAATGAGACGTGCATTGACAGCACAGAGCATCGCGACACCACGTGCATGTCCTAAGACCATAGCGCTTCGCACATTGTGCGCCACAAAAATTTCTTCTAAAGCCATAACATCAGGACGGTACTCTTGAATCAACTTTGTCAGTGCATCGTAAATATATTGTAAGCGCTGAGGAAGTGAAGTGTGAGAAGGGGAGATGCTTCCATTATCAACGTGTTCAATATTTTTCCCCTGAACAGAAACAAGTCCGTATCCTGTCGTTCGACTTCCAGGATCAATGCCGAGGATGATCATGTTATGCGACAGCTTCCATGGTCTTGGTGTCGATATCAAAATTAGCCGAGACGTTTTGCACATCATCGTGATCTTCAAGAGCTTCCATGAGCTTGAGCATTTTCTCTGCATCGGTCCCTTCAAGCTTGATCGTATTTTGAGGAACCATCGTGATATTGGCATCGAGTGGCTTGAGCCCTTGTTTGTTGCATGTTTCGCGAACTTTTTCAAAAACTGTTGGTTCTGTAAGGACCGTCAGAAGATCTTCATCTTCAAGAATGTCCTCAGCGCCAGCATCGAGACAGAGTTCCATCAATTTTTCTTCACCGATCGATTTGTCAAAGGTAAGAACGCCGCGTTTGGTAAACATCCACGAGACACACCCAGCTTCACCCATGTTCCCACCATTTTTCGTAAACATATGACGAAGCTCAGCAACGGTCCGATTCCGATTATCGGTTAACGTTTCGACGAGGACGGCAGCCCCCCCAGGACCATACCCTTCAAAAGTGACCTCTTCGAATGTAAAACCTTCAAGCTCTCCGGTCCCTTTTTTGATAGCGCGCGCGACGTTGTCACCTGGCATATTGGCTGCACGCGCCTTGTCGAGAATGGTGCGAAGCCTTGGATTTGCACCTGGATCACCGCCCCCAATGCGTGCGGCAACAGTGATTTCCTTGATAAGCTTCGAGAAAAGTTTTCCTCTTTTGGCATCGAGAGCTCCTTTCTTATGTTTAATAGACGACCACTTGGAATGACCGGACATAAAGATGACCTCATTCATCGAGTAATTTTTGAAGGTCCGCGCGACTTGAACAGCGAACCAGGGCTTCACTCTTTTCGATTACTCCTTCCTTTACCAATTTTGCAAGCGATTGATCAAGGGTGATCATGCCGGTATCTTGTTGTCCCATTTGCATCTGAGAAAAAATCTGATGGGTTTTTCCTTCTCGAATAAGATTGCGAATGCCAGGGGTAGGAATCAGAATTTCCAGGGCTAATTGCCGACCGCCTCCTTTTTTGGGAAGGAGTTGCTGACACAAAATCCCTTCTAAAATGAAGCTTAGCTGCGTTCTGACTTGAGGCTGTTGATGCGGAGGAAAAACGTCGATAATTCGGTCAATGGTTTGTGACGTCGTGTTCGTATGAAGGGTCGCAAAGACCAAATGCCCGGTTTCTGCGATCGTAATTGCACTCTGGATCGTTTCAAGGTCTCGCATTTCTCCGATGAGCACAATATCAGGATCTTGGCGTAAAACATATTTGAGAGCACTGGGGAAATTGAGAGCATCTTTCCCAACTTCTCGTTGGTGAATCGTGCATTTTTTTTGTCGATAGACGAACTCAATAGGATCTTCGATCGTAATAATATGTTCGTTTCTGGTTTCATTGATAATTTCAACGAGCGAAGCAAGCGTGGTCGATTTTCCTGAACCTGTTGCCCCTGTCACCAGAATAAGTCCGCGCGGTCTGCTGGTGAGACCTGTCACTACGGGAGGAATCCCCAGTTCTTCTGGTTTTGAAATTCTTTCGGAAATGGTTCGAAAAGCTCCTGAAATATTTCCTTGGGCCCAATAGACGTTTCCGCGAAAACGCGAAATCCCTTCAAGACCAAACGAGAGATCGATCGAAAAATCGTGTTCAAGACGTGCAATTTGCTCTTTTGAAAGACATTCAAAACAAAGAGCTTTTGCTTCTTCTGAGGTGACTATTTTTTCATCCGCGGAGACGAGCTTCCCATCGATACGAATTTTAGGGGGAATGCCGACATTGAGATGAAGATCGCTTGCTCTGCGTTCCACGGTGAGAGCAAGAAGTGATTTCAGTGTTCGTGTCATGCACCCCCCTTAAAATAAAAAAATATCAGTTTTCGTCTGATATTTCCAAAGAATTCTCTGAAAGGCCTCATGCTTGCTGCGGTAGTTGGTTTCAGGTATCATCAGTTTTTCGGGGGGTGGTATGGAAAAAGGAGAGGTTCAGGTACTGGAAAATATTGGGAAGGAGATGGTTTCTTCCGGCATTATCAGTTCGGATCAGCTTGCCGTTGCCCTCGAAACCAAACGAAATCTTGGCGGAGACCTCGGCCAAATTTTGTTAAAAAAGAAATTTGTGACTGAAGAAGAAATTCTCGATTTTTTAAAAAAGCGCTTCAATATTGAATTTATTTCTCTCAAAGATTATTCGGTTGATCCTGAAATTACGAAGCTTGTGCCGACGAGTCTCGCCCACAAATATCATTTTATTCCTCTGTTCCGAACAGATGACACGCTTACCATTGCGTTGTCTGATCCGCTCGATGTGTTTGCGGTCGAGGATATTCGCACTGCTCTCAAATATCGGATTGAACCGGTGTTTGCATCTCCCGCTGAAATTCAAGCACTTGCCGGAAAAAATTTTCGTAGCCTCGAGAGTATGCCAAATCCAGAAGCTGAAATGGAAGTGGTCCAATATGGAACGGAATCTGAAGAAGAAATTGCGGAACGTCTTCGAGAAATGGCTTCGGGTTCGAAAGTTATTTCAGAGGTGAATAAGATTATTCAAAGCGCTCTCAAAGAACGATCGAGTGATATTCATATTGAACCCATGGCAGAGTCTTTGCGCGTACGAGATCGTATTGATGGTGTGCTCGAAGAACGGCTTACCCTTTCGAAGGCGATGCATCTTCCTATTATTTCACGCATCAAAGTGATGGCAGGTATGGATATTGCGGAACGTCGGATTCCTCAGGATGGGCGCGTTCGATTGAAAACATTAGGGAGAAAAGTTGATCTCCGTATTTCGACCTATCCGACGATGCATGGCGAAAAAGTGGTCCTTCGTCTTTTGAGTCAAGAACAAGTGTTAGGACTCGATCAACTCGGTTTTGGCAATCTCGAACGAAAACAATTTGAAGATCTCATCACGCGACCCTACGGTATTTTTCTCGTGACTGGTCCTACGGGATCCGGAAAGACCACAACGCTCTATGCGGCGCTTCAACGGATTAATTCGCAAGACCGAAATATTATTTCGATTGAAGATCCCATTGAAAATGAAATCAGCGGTGTCAATCAAGCTCAGGTCAATACCAAAGCGGGAATGACCTTTGCCTCTGCGCTTCGTTCGATTTTACGTCAAGATCCTGATGTCATTATGCTTGGTGAAGTTCGGGATAAAGAGACTGCGGATATTGCAGTTCGTTCAGCCATTACGGGCCATCTTGTTTTTTCAACGCTTCATACCAATACGGCTATTGGAGCGGTGACTCGACTTGGAGATTTAGGGATCGAACCTTTTCTCCTTTCATCAGCGCTTATTGGTGTATTAGCCCAGCGTCTGGTGAGAAAAATTTGTCCTCATTGTATAAAACCCGCAGATGTTTCTGATGAGAAAAAGAAAAAATTTGGAATCGATGTCCAGATGAAGCTCTCTCGCGGTGCTGGCTGTAAGCATTGTCGTATGAGTGGGTATTCCGGACGGCAGGCTTTGTTTGAGCTGGTGAGTATCACTCCCGAACTCAAACAACTCATGAGTGAAGGTGCAAGCGAAGAAAAAATGTTAGAGCTTGCAAAAAAAGATGGTACAAAAACTCTTCGCGAGCATGGTGTGGAGCTGATGCGTGAAGGGAAAACAACGCTTGAAGAAGTGCTTCGCGTGACTGAGGAGTCCTAAGGAGGGGGAGTGGGCGTTTTTTATTACCGAGCACGCGATCAAAGTGGCGCTCTGATTCAAGGGGAAATCGAAGCCGCAAGCGAGCAAGAACTTAAAGAGGCTCTTTTTGACGAGGGACTTATTCCCCTCACGGTTCGCGAACAAGGAAAGAATTTTTTTTCTCTTCATTCCCTTCAATCTCTTTTTCAACGTGTAACACCAGAAGAGATGATGGTTTTTACCCGTCAATTCTTCACGCTCTTTAAAGCGGGCGTGAGTATGGATACGATTTTGAACACGCTTGCGAAGCAATCTAAAAGCGTTACGCTTCGAAATGGTTTGGTGCGTGTTCGTACTGATGTGAATAGTGGTTCAACCCTTGCTCAAGCTTTTGGCCGACACCCAAAAATCTTTAATGAATTATATGTATCAATGCTCGCTGCTGGAGAAGAGGCAGGTATTCTCGAAAGTGTCTTAAAGAATCTCTCCCTTCTTATTGAACGTGAGTTTGAAATTCAGAAGAATATCAAAGGTGCCATGCTCTATCCCAAGATTGTTCTCTTTGTCCTCGTGGGCGCGGTGATTTTTTTGATGACCTTTGTGGTTCCGAAGTTTGTCGGTTTCTACGCTCGTTATGGCGCTGAAGTGCCGCTTCCGACCCAGATCTTAATCGGCATCAGTAATTTTTTTCGGAATTATTGGTATGTGGCCATTTCGATTGTTGGTGTCTCTGTCTATTTTTTTCAACGTTTTTATCGGACGCGTATGGGGAAAATGAAAATAGATCGTCTTCGATTTCATCTTCCTGTCTTTGGAGATCTTCAACTGAAGGTCGCGAATGCTCGCTTTGGTCATATTTTAGCCGCGCTCTATCGTTCAGGCCTCCCCATGCCTCGTTCGCTCGAAGTGGTGGCGAATGTCATTGGGAATGTCGCTTTTTCTTTTGAGATCTTGATGGTGCGAGATGAGATTCAAAAAGGTTCCACACTTTCAGAAGCCATGAAACATCAACATTATTTTACTCCGGTTATCATTGAAACCACGAGCGTGGGAGAGCAGAGCGGTGCGATTGATGAGATGCTCGAAACGATTGCAGAACATTATGAACTTGAAGTGAATCATACGATAAAAAATTTAACGACATTGCTTGAGCCCTTGTTGTTAGTTGGCATCTTTGGTATGGTGGCTTTACTCGCGCTCGCCATTTTCCTTCCTATTTGGAATTTGACGACGGTGATTCGGAATTAAGTGATGAAACGAAGACATCGATCTCATCTTGAACTTACCATCATTGTCATTGTCGTGGGCCTTGCTGTTGTGCTCGGGATTGGCCTTTATCAAAAACGTTCTGAAGCTCAGAGTGCTCGACAACTGATGAGAGAGCTTTCAACATTTCGATCTGCTCTTGCTCTTTATAAAACAATGAATCACGAAAACCCGCTGCGTCTTGAAAACTTGATTGAAAAAGATTATGATTTTGGCGATGGGAAAAGACGTCGCTTTCTCGACGCACTTCCTCCCATAAAAGCAGGAGAAGTTCTGGATCCTTTTGGCACTCCTTATACGTACGATGCCACAAGTGGTTGGATAAAAAGTAAAACCGAAGGATATGAAAAATGGTAATCTCGCTTGGAATGCAACGAACTCGCATTGTTATTCAGAGGTTATTTTTAATCGGTGTTGCCATGATTTCTATTTTTCTTTTTATTGCTTCCATTCATTTTGAACGAGAAGTGCAAAATCAAAAAACTCTCTTTTATCAACTGCAACTTTTGCGAACGTCGATCCAACTTTTTAAAGCAGTCATGCATCGTAATCCCGGAAGCCTTGAAGAACTTGCCTCTTTGGAATACCAATTTCCTGACGAGGTTATTATGAGGCGTTTTCTTGAATACCCTGTTTTTGTTGGGGATAAACAGTTTACCGATCCCTTTGGCGATCCTTATACGTATGATCCTCAAACAGGATGGGTAAGGAGTATTTCAGGTGGGTACGAATTTTGGTAAAAAGAATAAATAATATGTATTATAAGTAAAAAAATACTTATTTTTTATATATTTATATTCATTTAGTGATGTTTTACTTTTCGTATTATTTTTCAGAAAAAAATAACCCGCTTTTGAAATGAAAGCATGTATAATTTGGCTGAATTCAGGAAAAAACAACTCGGGGAAAAATTATTCACATTTTAACGGAGGAGGGGGATTTATGAAAAACAAGGGTTTTACATTAATCGAGTTAATCTTGGTGATTGCAATACTTGGTATTCTTGCAATCTCCGCGCTGCCGCGCTTCTTGGATCTCAGTACTGAAGCTGAACAAGCGAGTCGAGACGGTGTGGTAGGAGCGGTAAGAGCTGGTATTCAGCTGTATAGGGCCAATGATATGGTGACAAATGGAGGAGTCGGAAACTATCCCGCAACATTGGATGGTGAATCCAACGGAGCTTGTGCCAACTGCTTCGATACGATTCTGACAAATGGAGTCAGCGATGGAAGTTGGACACGGGTCAGTGACACTGCCTATGAATTCGATGATGGAACAAATCCTCCTGTTACCTTTAGCTATGACCAGTCAACAGGAGAATTCCAATAAGTAGGAATGAAGGAAGCAGGTCAAGTATTGTCTATTTGCTCGAAGCCGAGAAATGAAAATTTCTCGGCTTTTGTTTTTGATCTTGCTCTAGAGGAGTTAACTTTTTTTATGAGTACGATGTCATTCCTGCGAAAGCAGGAATCCAGTGTGTTTATCAGATTTTCTGGATCCCCGCTTTCGCGAGGATGGCATACTCAAAGTTAATTCACTCTCTTGGGAAGAAAAATGATCAAGCGAAATGTAAATCTCATGATGGCACTTTCCATTATTGTTGCATCCCTTCTTTTTGGGGTGATCCATTTTTTTTCACAAGCTCTTCAAAACGGTATTCGCCTTGATCTTCAGCGTGCTGCTCTTCTGCTTGTTCATGAACGTCTTGAAGAGATGATTGCCTTGAAAACAGAAAAGGGATTCGACGCTCTCAAGCTTGGTGAGAGTTTCGATGAAACCTACTTAGGTGATTTTGCCTTTTTCAGATGTCGCACGAAAATTTCTGAAGTGACCTCATCTGATTTTGTGACACCGCAGGTCAACTCGGGATATAAAAGGATCGAAGTGAATGTGGAATGGGGAGAGGAGAAAGATCAACATTTCTCTCTTGCGACGATGCTTTCACGTTATTGAGGAGATCATGCAGCATTTTGATCGATCATACGCTCCGTTCGGGTTTTTCGATAAAGGAATCATTATTTTTATGATGATCTTTATGATTATTGCGATGACCAAAATTCTTTTTTCTGGTTTCGAACTGTATCGTTTTATGGTCTATCGAAGTCATATTTTTTGGTTATCTTCTCCTTCTGCTCTCATCGATGAAAAATGGAAGAGCATGCAGCCCCACGATATTTTGCAAAAGGAGAGAGTTCATTATGCTCTTCGTGCTGGTTTCGAATACGCCTTCAAGGAAATGAAGCATGGAAGAAATCCCTCAGGAAGCAAAAAGAAATTTGAAGATACAGAATTGAGAGTTCATTTCGATCCCCTTCAAAAGCGTTTGTCCGTGACAGCTTCTGCAGGTGACGACATTCATCAAGAATCCATGTTCCTTCATGCCCCTTCCGAGGATAAAAAGTAATTTCATCGTGCCGATTCCTTGCAAAGAAGTGATAATCCAGGTATAAGAACAATTCGGAGAGACGCACTATGTATTTGGAATTCTTTGGATTTTCAGAAAAACCGTTTTCGATTACCCCCGATATTCAATTTCTTTATTTGGGGAAGCAACATGAGAAGGCGCTCCAAACCCTTTTGTATAGCATTCGCGAGCGACTTGGATTTTCTCTTCTCACGGGAGAAGTAGGAGCAGGGAAAACCATGTTGTCGCGCGCGCTTTTGTCGCGGCTTGATCAATCTGTGGAGACAGCGCTTCTCATCAATCCTCTCCTTTCGGTACCTGAATTGCTCAAGACGATTACCAAGGACTTTGGCATTGCCATCCGTTCCATAACACCTCAAAAATTAATGGAAGCCCTGAATCGTTTTTTAATTGAAGTTTCCAATGCTGGAAAAACAGCGCTTGTTGTTATTGATGAAGCCCAAAATCTTTCTTCAGAGGCTTTAGAAGCGATTCGACTCTTGACGAATTTAGAAACTGAGAAACAAAAATTACTTCAAATTTTACTCGTGGGACAACCAGAATTATTGAAAAAACTAAAGCAGCATGACCTTCGTCAACTCAATCAGCGCATTAGTAGTCGGGTTCATCTTTCACCACTCGAATTTATTGAAATGATGCGATATATCAATCATCGGATCTCGATGGCAGGTGGAAGTGGAAAAGTTTTTTTTGATCCAAAAGCGTACCGTCTCCTTTATAGCGAATCAAAAGGGTATCCACGGTTAATTAATTTGCTTTGCGATCGTGCGCTCATGTCTGCTTATGTTCGTGAAAGTTATATTGTGGATAAGGACGATTTAAAAACAGCAATCTGCGATTTTCGAGGGAAAGAACAAGCGCCGATATGGACAGTGTTGAAACGATTTTTGCTTTCGGCTCGATGAGAAGGAACTTTATTTATGTCTCTGATTCATGATGCTTTAAAAAAAGCGCAGCAAAAAGCGTACGCTCAAGCAGAAACAGTGAAAAGTGGTGCGAGTGCGCTTGCTCCTGGCTCGGTGAGACCGCCGATTCCGCGACGAACGCTCATTCTCATAGCCATTTTTATTGTGGTTGCTGGTGTGATCAGTTTTTCTGCGTTGAAGAAAAAAAAGGTTACTTCCGCTTCTCTTCAACCAAAACAAGCGCTTTCTCAAAATTCACAACGAGTGACCCAAGCTGAGTTTGATCAGCTCAAACAGGAAGCGTTAGAAGCTTATAAAGCAGATCAACTCGAGCTGGCGTGGACGAAATTTACAGCAGCAACAGCGCTGGATAATAAAGATCCTGAACTCTGGAATAATCTCGGAGTTGTTTCTCGAAGACAAAAAAATATAAAAAAAGCAGAAGAAGCTTTTCAGAAAGCCTTGAAGCTTCGTCCAGAATATCCTGAAGCGCTTCACAATCTTGCAGTTGTGAAGATGAAACAAGAAGCTTATGACGAAGCTCAACAATTACTGGAAAAAGCAGTTGCTTTGAATGCAACCTATGCAGAAGCTTTTTTTCATTTGGCCTTGCTTGCAGAACAGAAAGAAGACGTAAAAACAGCACACGAATATTATCGACAATTTCTCAAGCACCAAAAGCAGATGCCTCCTCATTTTCTTGATCGTGTGCGGGAGAGGGCCTTAGCATTAGAACCCTAACATGGATGGGGGAGATGTGAACAGTCGAGAACTGCTTGGACAAGCCACGCGGTGGATTCGTCGTCAACCAGAACGACTCGGTTTTGATCTTCATACATCAATCCTTCGAGCTGTTCAGTTGCGACGAAATAAGCAAGAAGGTTATCAGGTTGTGGGATGTGGATCGGTGGAGTTCACCGATTTTTGGAATGAAACGAATCCTGATCGTGAACGAATTAAATTTTTCTTGGATCAATTTTCTCAGGGAATGAAAAAATGCGCTTTTGTGGCTGAACATTCCACGCTTCGGGTCCGAAGAATGAATATTGCGCCCATGCCGGAATCAGATCTTGTTGAAGCCATTCGGTGGAATTTTCGCGAACATGTCGATTGTCCTATTGAAAAATATACCGTCGGCTATACGCCTTTGACGCATTACGATGAAAAAGGACAGCTTGCCCTGATGGCGTATGGAATTTCTGAGGAAGCCATTCATCAATATGTGAAACTTGCCAAAGATCTTGGGTATAAATTGATTTCATTAGAACCGGCTGCAACTGCTCTTTTGGCAGCATTTCATTTAAATCGTCTTCTCACGGAAGATCGATTTACGATCTGTCTTCATATGGATGAAGAGACAACTTATTTTATTGTCATGACAGCTCATGTCGTTCTTTTTTCCCGCCCTCTGACCGGCATGAGTCTGCAAAGTTTTTTGGAGATGCTTCAACATCAAGGAAATGTGGAACCACAAGCGGCGAAAACTCTTTTTCAAGAGTGGATTGCAGGCAAAGAAAGCGACCTGCATGGAGCTGAAATCGCGACAACAGCCACTCACTTCTTACGACAACTTGTCATTGAAGTACAACGTTCGATCGATGCTTTTTGTATTATGTATGGTGTGGAGAGTGTTCACGATCTCTTTATTTGTGGGAAAGGTGTGCAGTTTCCAAAGCTCAAAGAACATATGGAACATTCCCTCGGTATGGAAGTTCATGTCTTTGATCCCTTTCTCCATCTTCCTCTCCCAGCAGAGATTGAAACAATGAGTGTTCCAGAGAGATCTACGTATGCCATTGCTGTAGGGCTTTCTGTTATTTAGAGGAATCGTATGCGTGAAGAGCCGCTCCAGAGAATGAATTTTTTAAAAGGGGGACGATTTGCGTTTACCTATGGAATGATGGGGGTTGTTCTTCTTGCGTGGTCGTTCATTGTTTTTCTTTGGTATGGTGGCATTCATTTGCGTATTGTTTATCTTGAGAAAAAAATAGTTACGGAACAGCGGACGCTTCAAAAATTGCAATCTGAAAAAGATCGGCGTTTGAGTGTGGCGAGACTGACGGGAAAAAAGAAACTTGCTCGCACGACTCAAAAGGAACTTGCGGAAAGTTTTATTCCTCCTCCCCTTTGGTCAGATGCTCTTCTTTCGCTCAGTCAACTTTTGCCCAGAGAACTCCATTTCACGGCCATTCAATCTGACAAGATTCCAGAAGAAGAGGAATACACGCTTAAGATCGGTGGAGAAGGGCGACGAGCTGAGGCCATTACCGACTTTCTTGGAAAACTGAAAGGTTCACCTGCATTTTCTGATCCTCAACTGACAAACACAAAGCAAGATCGCACCAAAAGTGGTGAGTTTCAATTTGTGATTGAGACCAAAGTTTCTCTTGGAGAAAAAGAAAATGGCGTTTAGCATCGGTAAAATTGATTTGCGACAAAAACCCTCAGGTCGAGAGGTTTTTGTTTTTGTTTTTTTACTTCTTTTTCTTTTTTGGTTTCTTTTTCAGACTTTTTTATCTCCCCAGATGAAACAACTTCAAAAAAGCAATCAGCAACTTCACACCGCGGTTCAAGAATCCAAATCTGTGTCTGAGCTTATCCAAGCGATTTCAGAACAACTTGCGGAGCGACAAGCAGCTCCCGAAGCACCGCCGGAGATAAAACAGAATGTGGATAATCGGCTTAAAAGAATTCTGACCTATCGTGGAGGAGATCGTTCTCAGGAAATTGCGCAAACAATAGGTTTTCTTTCGAGCCATCAAACCTTACGAGGACTTAAACTTCTTTCTGTTGATGTTGGTTCTACAGAAGAGCGCAAAGGATTTACCGTGACTTCTATTGATGTTCGGCTTGAAGGGGGGTATATACAACTTATTCGTTATATGAAAACGCTTGAACGGATCAATCGTCCTCTTTTTCTTGCTTCCATTGAGCTGAAAACAAATGGAAAAACGGAAATGCTTCAAGCAAAATTTCTCGTTGAGATGTATCTGTCAAAGGAGTGAGAATGAAAAAAAGAGGCATGATCATAGGGACGCTGATATTCTTTCTCGTCATGGATGTCAGTGCGCAGTCTCTTTCAGACCTCGATGTTGAATCTTTTCAACAATTGACAGAGGGGACGCAACAGCAACCAATGTATAATCCCTTTTCTGGAACCGTGACCTCTCTGCAAGATGCCACAGCAGAAGAGCTCGTCCTCACAGGAACTGTAGTGGGGGATGAGCAGGTGTATGCGCTCGTGAATGGCAACATTTTAGAAATTGGAGATCGTGTTGCGGGCTATAAAGTTGAAACGATTGAAGATGGTCATGTGACGTTAAAGCGACTCGATGAAATCTATACGTTGCGCATGGGGGGGACTTTTTGAAGAAACCTTTCTTCACTGCCGGCGTTTTCTGGTCTCTCCTTCTTTGTACGACGCAGCTCAGTGCTGTTGATACGGGATCTATTAGCGAAACCCCTTTGACCGATTCTGTCTTTGGAGTTCAAGCGGAAGAAGTGTTTTCGATTCATTTTCGTCAGGCATCGCTTCGAGAGGCCTTGCAACTCTTATCACGCGTTGCGAAGGTGAATATCATTATTCCTGAAGGGATCGAAGGATTGGTCACCGTTCATTTCCGTGATGTTGCCGTGAAAGATGCTCTCAATGCGATTGTGAAAGCCAATGCTCTTGATTACACGGTTGAAGGGGGAGTGATTCGTATTGCGAAGGGAGATGCTTTTAAAGAAACAGGAGAAAATCTTCAAACAGAAACATTTCATCTCAATTATGCCACGTCGAAAAATATGGTCTCCCAAGTGCAATCGCTTCTTTCGAGTCGCGGTTCTGTTTTTGCGGACGATCGAACAAACTCTCTTGTCGTTCGTGATTTACCTGCCAATATTGAAAATGCCGGTCGCTTTCTTGATCGTGTGGATGTTCGTGATGCGCAAGTGCTTATTGAATCAAAAATTTTAGAAGTGACACGAACTTTTAGTCGAGCGCTTGGGATTCAGTGGGGAGTCACTAAACCGGGAAGTCGGGTGGATCTTCGAGGTTTGGAAGACGTGGGAGCAGCGCAGAGTGATCGGAATTTAAATGTTGATCTTCCTGCAGCAAGTCCATCAGGTGGTGTTGGACTCATTCTTGGACGTTTGGCAGGCGGGACACAAATTGATCTCCAAATTTCTGCTGCGGAAGCTCGTGGAGATGCGTACGTCATTTCAGATCCGTCGATCGTAACGTCAAATGGCATGCTTGCTGAAATTCGCAGCGGCACCACGCTTCTCATCAATGCGCAGGGAGACATTAATATTGGTTCGGCTTCATCGACCTCTGCTGCGGGTGGTGGTTCTGGGCTTCAACAGATCGAAACAGGGGTGCAACTCAATGTCACTCCGCAAATTTCTCGAAATGATTATGTAAAGCTGACGATCGAGGCGGTGACATCCCAACCTGACTTTACACGCGCGGTACAAGGACTGCCGTCGATTATCGATAATACGGCAAAAACAACGGTGCTGGTAAAAGATGGAGAAACGACAGTTATTGGAGGTTTGACGCGATTTTCCGAGAGCGATCAAAAAAATGAAGTTCCGGGATTTGCTCGTATTCCGCTCATTGGAAATCTTTTTCGCTCGAAGAGTCGAAGAAAAGAAAATACAGAACTTATGGTCCTCGTGAAACCGACGATTGTCACCAATGATGGAACGCTCCCTGTTCAGATGCGTGTTCGCTCCATTGAAAAGCGACGTGATGCTATGTATCTTGAACCGCTTTCAGATCCTTTGCGCGATGAAGAGAAAAAAATGAAACGAGAAATGCGAAAAAATGTAAAAAGCGGAAATAAATATACAAAAATGAGACCTCCCAATGCACCATAATCATCTTCATGAACGCACGAACCGACCTCCACATTGGCTTCCTCTTCCGGGAAGCAGTCTTGCAAAGACATCTTCTCATCAAAATATCGATGAGCAGGATCATTTTTCAAAAGGGGAAGTGGTCGGTTATTTCCCACGTCAAGGTTTTGGTTTTGTGCGGACGCATCGTGGTGAAGATCTTTATTTTTGTAAAGTCGAAGCAGATCTTGTGGGTCAGAAAAAGGATTGGAAATATTTAAAAGTCGGCATGAAAGTCGGCTTTGATGTTGCTTGGACCTCCAAAGGCCTTCACGTGACGAAGATAAAGATTTATTGACTGAGTGCTCGTTCCAGACGTTGAAGAGTTTTTTCTTTTCCTAAAATCGCGATGACTTCGTAGATGCCGGGACTGATCGTTGTCCCGCAAAGTGCCACACGACAAGGTTGAGCAAGTTTGACCATCTTGAGATCAGTTTCCGTCATGATCGATTCAAAAAGTTTTGCAATATGAGCTTCATCAAATGTCTCAAGAGCTTGCAGCCTTTCCTTTATTTTATGAAGAAGAGCTTTTCCTTCAGTGTTAAGCCATGTGCTTACCGCTTTTTCATCAAAAATGACTTCATCGCGAAAATAAAACGCAGACATTTGTGCTAATTCTTCGAGCGTGCGTCCGCGCTCTTTTTCGGTTCGAATCGCTTTGGCGGCATATTCATGATCCGTAATTTTTAAACCCATTTTCTCCAGAAAAGGCCGAACCATATGGGCAAGCTCAGAATCAGAAATGCGAAGCTGGTGTTGACTGTTGACCCAACGTAATTTTTCTCTATCAAAGACCGCAGGAGAAGAACCGACCTGATCGAGATGAAAATGTTGAACGAGTTCATCCCGCGAAAAAATTTCCTGATCGCCGTGTGACCAGCCAAGGCGTGCAAGATAATTGATCATGGCATCAGGGAGAAAACCCATCTGTTCATATTCGACAACAGAAACTGCGCCATGCCGCTTTGAAAGTTTTTTCTTATCAGCTCCGTAAATCATCGGCAGATGCGCAAGCGCCGGTACCGGAAACCCTAGGGCTTGATAGAGAAGCATCTGGCGCGGAGTATTCGCAATATGATCATCACCGCGAATGATATGTGTGATGCCCATGAGAGCATCATCGACAACGACCGTGAGATTATAGGTAGGACTTCCATCAGCGCGGGCAATCACGAGATCATCGAGCTCGCTATTTTCAAACGTGATTTCGCCGCGGCAAAGATCATTGAATGAAGTGACCCCTTTTTCAGGAGCACGAAAACGGACAACAGTATTCGCTGAGCGCTCAGCGTTTTTGTTTCGGCATGTGCCGTCGTATTTCGGTTTTTGTCCGGACGCCAAAGCTTTCTGACGTTTTGCTTCGAGTTCTTCTTTCGTACACGTGCAGTAATATGCTTTTCCTTCAGCAACCAAGCGAGCGATGTGGTCTTTATAGAGATCGGTACGAGCAGATTGATAGATGGGATCGCCGTCCCAGGTGAGGCCGAGCCAACGCATGCCATCGAGAATCGATTGTTCGAATTCTTTGGTCGATCGTTCCCAATCTGTGTCTTCAATGCGGAGCAAAAAAGAGCCGCCGTGATGTCGCGCAAAAAGCCAGTTGTAGAGCGCAGTGCGCGCTCCTCCGATGTGGAGGGATCCTGTGGGAGAGGGTGCAAATCGAACTTTGACCTGAGTCATAATCTCTCGCCCATACTTCAGACAGTATAGAGAAATCAAGAACCCATCTTCAAAATATTTTATTGTTTGCGGGTCCTGCCGCCTGCGGCATTCCGTAGGCTCCGCTTTACATGCGGATGCCTCCGAAATAGCCTCCGGCGTCACCCGCAATTGATGATCAATTTTGAGATGAGTTCTTGATTTCCAATTGTTGACAGATTGTTCCAGAGAGATAAAAACGGAATCATGGAAATTTTCATTGATGATATCAAAGAAGATGGTTTGCACATTGAAGCGGCAGTGCCAGGAAATGCTTGGCTTCATGCTCTTTTGATGGAAACCGTCGCGGATCAATTTACAAAAGATGACACTGCCAAACTTGAAATCACCGGTCATAAAGTGAATCTCAATATCGATCTTTCAGGATTGCTTGTCTACACTTCACATGTCCCCTGCGATCGTTGTCTGAAAGAATTGCTCGTCAAGGATACGGTAAGAGTTCATACCCATCTTGCTCCTCTTTACGAGAGTCAAAAAGAACGAGCAAGGAAAGCGTACGAAGAAGAGCGAGAACTTGTGCTCGAGGATCTCGAGTTTTCTTTCTATGAAGGGGATCGAATCGATCTGGATGACATCATTCGAGAACATATTGTTCTCTCCCTTCCCATGATGCGCCTCTGTCAAGAAGACTGTAAGGGCCTCTGCCAATATTGCGGCAAAAATCTCAACGAAGGCTCCTGTCAATGTGCTGAAAAAAGAATCGATCCCAAATGGGATGCGTTGAAAAAACTGAAGATATAGAATTACCAATAACTGACAGTTCGTTATTGGTATTTTCCCTCTGAATTTGGAACTACAGTGAAGAAGACGTCAAAAGCCAAATGGCTGTTTTCAAGGATAATCGTTGACAGAGGAGGCGTTTCTTAGGTAGGAAGCCACCTTCTAGAAAGTTCGGAGGTTTTGTGGCAGTTCCAAAGCGTCGAAAATCGAAAGCACGACGAGATACACGACGATCTCAAAATACAAAAATTACGGCTCCTGCAAAATCGCTGTGCCCTCAATGTCGCCGGCCGAAGCAGCCCCACCGTGTTTGTATCCACTGTGGTTTTTATAAAGGTCGCGAAATTGTCACCTTCAAGTCGACCTCATCCCATGGCTGATTCCCATATCGAGAAGCGTGTTCGCGAGATTATTGCTGATCAACTCGGAATTGCTGACGAAGATATTTCTCCTCAATCTTCTTTTCATCACGATCTTGGCGCCGATTCCCTCGATCTCGTTGAGCTCTATATGGCTCTTGAAGAAGAATTCGAAATTGACATTCCGCCTGAAGTCACCGATGAGTTATCGACGGTAGCAGATATTATTCGTTACATTGAACGCCAACCAAACTAAAAACCCATGCGAATTATCCTCGCCTCAGATCATGCTGGTTTCTCCCTCAAAGAGAAAATCAAGGCGTGGCTTCAACAAAAAGGATATGTCGTTCACGATGTTGGCGCTTTCTCCGAAGAGCGAAGCGATTATCCTGGCTTTGCGCACCAGGCCGCTGAAAAATTAGCAAAGGGTGAGGCTGATCGAGGCGTTCTGGTGTGTGGTTCTGGGATTGGGATGTGTATGGCAGCAAATAGAACTCCTGGTGTGCGCGCTGCTGTTCTCCGAAACGAAGAAGATGCTCGTCTTAGTCGTGCGCATAATGATGCAAATGTGGCATGTCTCGGCGGTCGATTAACTGATCCAGAAGAAGGAACAAAACTCCTCGAGATTTTTTTGAACACTCCTTTTGAAGGAGGAAGACATATTCCTCGCCTTCAAAAGCTGGAGAAGAAAAATGATTGCTTCTGAGCTGACAAAAACAGATTCTGCAATTTCCAAGATCATTCAAAAAGAGATCGATCGTCAAGAATATGGTCTTGAGCTGATACCTTCTGAAAATTATGTTTCAAAAGCTGTTCTCTCAGCCATGGGATCAGTGCTCACCAACAAATATGCTGAAGGGTATCCGCACAAACGTTACTACGGTGGCTGTGAAGTGGTCGATGAAGCAGAAGAGCTTGCAATCGAACGGGCGAAGCAGTTGTTTGGCGCGTTTGGAGTCAATGTTCAACCACATTCCGGAAGCCAGGCAAATATGGCGGTCTACTTTGCGCTTCTCAATCCCGGCGATACCATTATGGGACTCAATCTTTCTGAAGGGGGGCATTTAACTCACGGTTCTCCCGTTAATTTTTCTGGAAAATTTTTTAAGGTCATTCCTTACGGACTTGAGAAGCAAACAGAACGAATCGATTACGATCAAGTTCGTACACTCGCGCGTGAACATCGGCCCCGAATGATTATTGCCGGAGGTTCAGCATATTCGCGCGATATTGATTATCAAACGTTTCGAAGCATTGCCGATGAAGTGAATGCGTATCTCGTTGCGGACATTTCACATCCCGCAGGATTGATTGCTGCCGATCTTTTGAATGATCCTCTTCCACACTGTCATGTTGTCACCACTACAACTCACAAAACATTGCGCGGGCCACGAGCTGGGATGATTTTATTTCAAGAAGAATTTGCAAAAGCGATCAACAAAATGATTTTTCCTGGAATTCAAGGGGGACCGCTGATGCATATCATTGCTGCAAAGGCTGTCGCCTTCACGGAAGCCTTACAGCCTTCGTTTCGGGATTATGCAAAAGCAGTGATTGAAAACACGCAGGCAATGGCAACGACCTTAATGGATCGTGGATACCGCATTGTTTCCGGAGGAACAGATACTCATCTTTTTCTTATTGATCTCACCGAGCGTGGAATCAGTGGAAAAGAAGCAGAAGATGCACTGGGACACGCAGCGATCACCGTGAATAAAAATACGGTTCCGCATGAAACCCGTTCTCCTTTTGTCACCAGTGGTATTCGTCTCGGGGCGCCGGCGATTACCACACGCGGTATGGGGAAAGGTGAGATGAAACGGATCGCCATCTGGATCGCAGATGCGATTGAGTCTCGTCATGATGAAAAAAAACTTGCAGAGATCAAAAATAATGTACGTCAACTGTGTGAAGCGTTTCCTATTTATCGATGAACTGTCCTTATTGCCACATTCCAGATAGTAGCGTTATCGACTCCCGCGTTTCCAAGGATGGCGAGCTTATCCGACGTCGTCGCGAGTGCAGCAAGTGCCAACGACGTTTCACCACCTACGAACGTGTTGAAGAGACGCTTCCGATTGTGGTCAAAAAAGATGGACGTCGCGAATCCTTCGATCGATTAAAAATTATCAACGGCATTCGCAAGGCATGTGAAAAAAGACCGGTCAGTACAAAAACAATCGATGAACTGGTGGATCGTGTGGAACGTTCTGTACTTGATTTGGGAGAAACAGAAATAAAAAGTTCCGCACTTGGAGAGCGGATTATGCATGAGCTTCATCAGTTGGATGAAATAGCCTATGTCCGTTTCGCTTCTGTTTACCGCTCTTTTAAAGACATTAATGAATTCATGCAAGAACTCAGCGATCTTCTTCAGCGACAAAAATGAACCAAAATGAAAAATACATGCACCGTGCTCTTGAACTTGCACGTCGAGGTCTCGGCTCTACGTCACCCAATCCTCCGGTGGGTGCAGTTATCGTCAAAGCAGGACGAATTATCGGTGAAGGATATCATCGAAAAGCAGGAACGCCTCATGCTGAGGTGCATGCATTACGGATGGCTGTCAAGGAAACCAAAGGGAAAATAGGGAAGGGTGCAGCCCTTTTTGTAACATTGGAACCTTGCAATCATTATGGAAGAACACCTCCGTGTACGGAAGTGATCATTGCTTCAGGAATAAAACACGTTGTGATTGGGACGCGCGATCCAAATCCACATGTTTTGGGAAAAGGAATCCGAAAACTTCGTGCTTCTGGCATTCAGGTAGAAGTGGGGATTTTGTCGCAAGCCTGTTCTGAGCTCATTCGTCCTTTTGCACATTGGCTTCAAACAGGCCGACCGTTTGTCACCTGCAAAGCAGCTCTTACTCTGGATGGAAACATTGCAACGGCTCGGGGCGAATCTCAATGGATAACAGGCGCAGCCTGTCGACGATATGTGCATCAGCTTCGGGATGAACATGATGTGATGCTTGTTGGAGCTCGGACGGTGATGAAAGATAATCCTCGTCTTACCATCAGAAAAAATTCACACGAAAAAACAAAACCGGTAGTGGTGGTAGAGAGTCGCATGGAATTTTCCTCACACGCGCATCTTTTTTCCAGAGCGCCACACCAGTTGATCATTGCGACGACAAAGTATGCGCCTCGATCGCGCATTGCGTGGGGACAAAAAAAAGGATTTGAGATTTTGATATGTCGCGAATCAAAAGGGAGAGTCGTGCTTGTAGATCTTTTATTTCAGCTCGGAGGGCGAGGAGTGACCTCGCTTTTTGTCGAAGGAGGAGGAGAAATATTTTCGAGTTTGATAAAAGCAAAGATGATCAATCGTTTTGTTCTCTGCTATGCGCCAAAATTTTTGGGAGGGGCTGCGCGTTCTCTTTTTCCACACCTGTCGATTCCTCAACTTGCGATGGCACCGCAGTTGAAGAATGTTCAGCATCGTGTATATGGCGATGACATCGTGATTGAAGGAGAGGTTGTGTACTCCAAAGAATGAACTCTAAGTATGTCATCCTCGCGTAGGCGGGGATCTCATGAGGTTCCCGCTTACTGCATGCGGGAATGACAATAATGGTTCATAAGGAAGAAAAAAATGTTTACCGGAATCATTGAAGGAGTGGGACGCATTCGTTCGTTTCGAAAAAAAGGAGACGGAGTTGAGATTGAAGTCGAAGTCGATTTTAATCTTGAGCGTTCAAATGTAGGCGATTCGATTGCGGTCAATGGATGTTGTCTTACCGTAACGTCGCGTCTCGGAAAAAGTTTTTGGGCCGATCTTTCACCGGAGACGCTTTCTCGCACGACGCTCGGAACTCTTCAGGTGGAAGATCCTGTGAATTTGGAGCGAGCATTGCAACTTGGCCAACGGCTTCACGGACATATTGTTCAAGGGCATATCGACGGTGTCGGAAAGATATTAAAAATCAATGAGTTTAATGGAGGAGTTCAACTTTTGATTGAAATTCCTGGAAACCTTTCGCGATATATGGTCGACAAGGGATCTATTACGGTCGATGGAGTGAGTCTTACGATCAATCATTGTGATCAGGATCACTTTTCGGTCATGGTGATACCGCATACGAAACTGAAAACGACATTCTCAGGACTTGATGTTGGGGATATGGTCAATCTTGAGGTTGATATTATTGGAAAATATGTAGAGAAATTGACATTCCTCGATAGCGAACAGTATCGAAAAAGTTCTGAGATCACAAAGGAGTTTTTAAAAAAACATGGATTCTAAAGCAACAATGATTTCCGTCGAAGAGGGTTTAGAAGTTTTGCGTCAAGGACGCATGCTTCTTCTGGTTGATGACGAAGATCGCGAGAATGAAGGTGATCTCGTCATGGCAGCAGAGCATGTTTCCCCTGGTGCCGTTAATTTTATGGCAAAATACGGGCGCGGTCTTATTTGTCTTGCACTGACTGAAGAGCGAGCGGAGAAACTTGATCTCCCTTTCATGGTCCTTTCAAATACTTCTCGTTTTCAGACAGGCTTTACGATTTCAATCGACGCAAAAGAAGGGACCACAACGGGTATCTCAGCATTTGATCGTGCCACTACTCTTTTACGGGCGGTCCATGAAAAGGCGCAGCCTGAAGATTTTTCACGACCAGGGCATATCTTTCCTCTTGTTGCGCGCAAAGGGGGAGTGCTCGTTCGAACAGGTCAGACTGAAGGATCCGTTGATCTTGTTCGCTTAGCAGGACTGACTCCCGCTGCTGTTATCTGTGAAGTGATGAACGATGATGGAAGCATGGCGCGCATGAAGGATCTTGAAAAATTTCGTGATCAACATGATATTCCCATTGTGTCAGTCGCTGATATCATTCGTTATCGCATGTGTCGAGAACGTTTGGTGCATCGCGACGCAAAAGCGAAACTTCCCCTGAGCATTGATAAAGATTTTCAGATTATTTCGTATCAAACAGAACTTGATCCACAAACACATCTTGCCCTTATCAAAGGAGACCTTTCTGGTGATGAGCCTGTGCTTATTCGTGTTCATTCAGAATGTCTTACCGGAGATGTGTTTCATTCTTGTCGTTGTGATTGTGGTGCGCAGCGCGATCTCGCTCTTCGTTTGATTTCAGAAGCGGGAAGAGGAGCGCTTCTCTATATTCGTCAAGAAGGACGTGGGATCGGTCTTCAACAGAAATTACGTGCGTATGAGATCCAAGATCAAGGTTTCGACACCGTGGAAGCAAACGAACAGCTCGGATTCGGACCTGATCTTCGTAATTATGGGATCGCCGCTCAGATATTAGTGGATCTGGGAGTTTCTAAAATTCGATTGATGACCAATAATCCTCAGAAAATTGTAGGACTCAGTGGGTATGGGGTCGAAGTCGTGGAGCGGGTTCCGCTTGAAATCAAAGCCACCGATGAAAATAAATTTTATCTACAAACCAAACGCGATCGCTTAGGCCATTTGCTGGATGAGGTGTAGGCATGCGAGTGCTTCAGGGAGATCACACAGCGCGCGATATGCGCATCGCGATTGTTGTCAGTCGTTTCAATGCTTCGATTACCGACGCTCTTTTGCAAGGAGCTCTTTCGGCGCTTGAAGAACATGGATGTCGTCAAGAACAGATCACGGTTGCTCACGTTCCAGGAGCGCTTGAAATCCCCATCACTGCAAAAAAACTTGCGAGTACTCGCGCTTATGATGCTATTCTCTGTCTCGGCGCTGTCGTGCGAGGAGAAACCTATCACTTTGAAATCGTTGCCAATGAAACTTCACGAGGGATGATGCAGGCGATGCTTGAGACAAATATTCCGATGACGATGGGAGTGATCACTGTTGAGACAATGGAACAAGCGCAATCAAGATCGAGTGGAAAAATGGGGAATAAAGGATACGAAGCTGCTTTGGGTGCGATAGAAATGGTCAATCTGTTACGCCAATGTGAATGAGGAAGAGATATGGGGAATCGACGAAAAAGCCGTGAATGTGCGTTACAGATTTTGTATCAACGAGATTTTTCTTCAGCCGAACACCGTTTCGTTTCTGAAAATTATTGGAACGAAGCCGGGATTGATGAAGAGACAAAAGTATTTGCGCTCGAACTTATTAATGGTGTCGATCGTTGTCGTGAAGAGCTCGATGCGATCATTGCGCGTCATTCTGAAAACTGGAAGTTGCAACGCATGGCAGCTGTCGATAAAAATATTCTCCGTATTGCAACGTACGAACTTTTGCATTGTCCTGACATTCCGATGAAGGTGACGATCAATGAAGCGATCGAAATTGCGAGACGCTTTGGAACAGAGCAGAGCAGCTCTTTTATTAATGGAGTGCTGGATCATGTGGCGCAGGAAGTAAAAAAGGGGGAGTGAATGAAAGAACGACGACTGTTTGGAACAGATGGGGTTCGCGGCATTGCGAATACCGTTCCGATGGATCCGATTACCACATTAAAAGTTGGTCAGGCGATTGCCGCTGTTGTTCGTGACTTTCAAGGTCTTGATCAAATTGTGGTTGGAAAAGATACGCGACTTTCAGGATATGTCATTGAATCTGCACTTGTTGCCGGTATTTGTTCGATGGGCATGAATGTCATGCTGGTGGGACCTCTCCCGACACCGGGCATCGCTTTTATTGCGAACAGCATGCGTGCAAAAGGTGGAGCCATGGTCTCTGCTTCTCATAATCCAATTGAATACAATGGCATCAAACTTTTTGATCATGAAGGATTTAAACTTCCTGACAGTGTCGAACTTCGTATTGAAGAACTTATTTTTAGTGGAGAGTTAGAGAAGATGCGCGCGTCTCCGCATCAGATGGGGAAAGCCTATCGCATTGACGATGCTGCTGGTCGATACATTCAATATTTGAAAGGAACATTTCCTGCAGGTCTCACCCTCGAAGGATTTCGTATTGTGCTCGATTGCGCCAACGGCGCTGGCTATCGCGTGGCTCCTGCTGTCTTTCGAGAACTCGGCGCTGAAGTTATTTCCACCTGCGTTTCTCCGAACGGGCAAAATATTAATAAAGAATGCGGGGCCCTTTATCCAGCGCGCATGGCGCGACTCGTGCGAGAACATAAAGCGCATGTGGGGATTGCGCTCGATGGTGACGCAGATCGTGTGTTTCTCTGCGATGAGCAGGGAGAGATCGTCAACGGCGATGCGATTCTTGCTATTTGCGCCGCGCACTTAATGAAAAAAGGAAATCTCGCAAAAAATACGGTGGTCGGAACGCACATGAGTAATATGGGCCTTGAAGTAGCGCTGAAAAAATTGGGAATCAATCTTATTCGCACCGATGTGGGTGATCGTTATGTCATGGAAGTGATGCGTCGCGATCATTACAATTTAGGCGGCGAAACCTGCGGGCATATTATTTTTCTTCATCATATGACCTGTGGTGATGGAATTCTTGCAGCCTTACGAGTGCTTTCGGTAATGTGTCAGCGCGAACGTCCTTTATCCGAAGTCGCAAATCTTTTTACTCCTTTTCCTCAAGTGATGAGAAATATTTATGTTCGGAACAAACTTCCTTTACCAGAAATTCCAGGACTTCAAGCAGAGCTTGCGAATGTGGAGCGAAACTTGGGATCTTATGGAAGACATCTGGTTCGTTACTCGGGAACCGAAAATATTGCCCGCATTATGATCGAAGGAGAAAAGCTCGAACTTATCGAGAAGTTAGCGGACAATGTGGCTGGAGTGATTACCAAAGGGATTGGATTTTCAGCAGAAGCCAGGACTTGACGAACGAGGGGGGTTCTTGCTAAGGGTCCACGCTTCATTAAAGGAGGAGCAATGCCAGCACGAATACGATTAACCAGGATGGGACGCCGAAATGCGCCGTTTTATCGCATTGTTGTCGCTGATCGCGAAAAACCAAGAGACGGCCGTTATATTGAGGTTCTAGGAACCTATCATCCACGCGAAAAAACCTTGAATGCAAAGAAGGAACGTGTTCTTCATTGGTTGCAATGCGGTGCTGCACCGACAGAAACGGTTTCGCAGCTTTTGCGTCGACATCATATAGTGTGATTTTTTCTTATGAGAGTGGGAGGTGACTATGGCAAATGCGATGAGTGCGCTCGTAGAAACGATGGCAAAAGCGTTAGTGGATAAACCTGAAGCAGTTGAAGTTACTGAAGTCGAAGGAGAGCAAACAACGGTGATTGAACTTCGAGTCGCAAAAGAAGATTTAGGAAAAGTGATTGGAAAAGAGGGGCGAATGGCTCGTGCACTTCGGACCGTTCTTGGAGCTGCTTCGACGAAAATTCGCAAACGTGCTGTCCTCGAAATCTTAGAATAAAGCTTCGCTTTTTTCTGTTATGAAACCCCATTTCGAAGAATGTAAAGATGGGGTTTATTTTTTTATTCAATGGCAAATAAATTTTCATGAAGAAAAGAAGAGAGAATGTCATCCCCGCGAAGGCGGGGATCCAGAAAGGTTGTTAAAGCCTGGATTCCTGCTTTCGCAGAAATGACATCTTAATTTACTGAGATGAAATCAAAAAAACAAAACTGGATTGAATGCGGTGTGATTGCGACGGCCCATGGAGTGAAAGGGGAATTACGTGTGGTGTGGAATAATCACGAAACTCCCGTCAAAAAAGGGGAGATGGTGTACCTCAAAGAGGGAGATGCATTTCATCCTTATGAACTTATCTCCTCTCATCCACAACAACAGGTTCACATTGTAAAATTTCAACCTATTTCTGACCGAACCCAAGCAGAGCAGCTTCGTGGAAAAAAACTGTATGTCTCTGAGGAGATGTTGCCCTCGCTCTCTTCTGGAGAATATTATACGTATCAACTTTTGGGCCTTCGTGTGGTGACCGAACAGGGGAAAGAAATTGGATCTGTCACTCATGTTTTTTCCACAGGAGCCAATGACATTTATGAAGTTATGCCTGAAGGGGGAAAGAAGGGCGAGGAAGTTCTCATCCCCGCCATTCATCAGGTGATTGTTGCGATCAATCTTGATGAGAAAAAAATCATCATTCGAGAGCTTGAAGGACTTCTCTAACCATGCGCTTTGATCTCATTACTCTTTTTCCTGAAATGTTTTCATCGCCCATGAGTGAATCGATTTTGGGTCGCGCTGTTGCTGATGGTTTTATTGAACTTCACTTTCATAACCCGCGCGATTTTACGACCGATAAGCATCGAAGTGTTGATGATGCACCTTATGGTGGCGGTGCTGGTATGGTGATGCGAGTGGAGCCGCTGACACTTGCCATTGAGTCGATCCCACGTCAGAAGAAATCGCTTTGCATTCTTCTTTCTCCTCAAGGTGAAACATTTACTCAAGAAAAAGCAGAAGAGCTTGCTCCCTATGATCAGCTTTTATTTGTGTGTGGTCGATATGAAGGGATCGATGAACGTGTCAAATATCTTGTGATTGATCGCGAATTTTCTGTGGGTGATTTTGTGGTCTCTGGCGGCGAACTTCCGGCGATGCTCATGATGGATGCCATTACTCGCCTTCTCCCCCAGGTTTTGGGGAATCCTGAATCTCTGGAGCACGAATCGTTTCAGAAGGGGTTACTCGAATCTCCTCATTACACCCGTCCTGTGGAGTTTCGGGGGAAAAAGGTTCCAGAAGTCCTTTTAAGTGGGGATCACAAAAAAATTGAACTTTGGAGAAAAGAGCAATCAGAGCTTCGGACAGCCACTCGCCGCCCTGATTTGTTTGCCCAGCCTAGAAGGATTGACAAGCCCAGGGAGAAGGGATAGAAGCCCGACACTCATTCAATGTAAGGAAGTGGTTATGAATCTTGTCAAAAAAATCGGTGATCGGTATGTGCGAACAGGGCTCCCTTCTTTTCGTCCTGGAGATACCATTCGCGTTCACACTAAAATTCGCGAAGGCGATAAAGAGCGTATTCAAATTTTTGAAGGGATTGTACTTCAAAAACGTGGCGGTGGTGTTGATGCCTCGTTTACGGTTCGCAAAACTTCTTTTGGTGTTGGTGTCGAACGTATCTTCCCACTTTCTTCTCCTTGGATTGATCGGATTGAAGTGATGTCGCGAGGAAAAGTGCGACGTGCTCGATTGACCTATCTTCGTACTCGCATGGGAAAAGCTGCTCGTATCAAAACAGAACGTTGGGATGAAGTCGCAAAAGAATATGATACTTCCGGAGCAGCAGATGGTGAGACGAAGTCCCCTTCAGACAAGAAAGACGCTTCAATCGCCTCGTAATACTTCTTTTGAACGAGCATTGCTTGAAGAAGGAAAAGAATTCATTGCAGGTATTGATGAAGTAGGTCGTGGATCTCTTGCAGGTCCTGTTGTTGCTGCAAGTTGTATCCTCCCTCCAGATGAAACATTTCCCGGTTTAAATGATTCAAAATTGTTAACTCCCGAAAAACGAGAAGAGCTTTTTGATCTCATCACAAAAAAAGCTCTTGCGTGGGCAATCGGTTCTGTCGACTCTCTTGAGATTGATCGCATTAATATTTTGCAAGCTTCTCTAAAAGCCATGCAGCTTTCAGTCAAAGCTCTTTCGTTGCAACCAAAAGCACTTTTAATTGACGGTCAATATCCGATTCAAACTGCGCTTCCTCAACAAACGATTCCTTTTGGCGATAGTCTTTCTCCTTCGATTGCAGCGGCTTCGATTCTTGCCAAAGTTACGCGTGATCGGTGGATGTGTGAGTATGAAAAAGAATATCCGTTATTTCGTTTCTCGCGTCATAAAGGATATGGAACTGAGAGACATCTCGAAGAAATCAAAATGCATGGTCCCACACCGATTCATCGGATGACGTTTCGTGGAGTCGTGCCACGCTGAAGCAAATTTTCGGAAGCGGGTAAAAAGTGATTGAGCTTCCAAAAACCATAGATTATAGATCATTGACCACAGACCAAACTGGTGAAGATTTTCTCGCAGGGGACCTTTGAGGGAGGCGCGTCGATGCCATATGAGAGAATGTGCCGACTGAAACAGAGGCTGCGAGGAGCGTAACCGAGCAGCCGTGCCCCGAGAGAAAATGTGAACCAGTTTGGATTTTTTTGAAAATATGAAATCAGCCAATCTTCCAGCGACACAAGAAGGACGACAATATCATATTGGCCTTGCGCCGGGAGAGGTCGCACCTTTTATTTTATTATGTGGCGATCCAAAACGGGCGCGACGTATTGCGACCTACTTCAAAAAAGCTCGTCCGGAAATCACGAATCGGGAATATGTCACGATCACCGGCGAATATCAGGGTATCCCTCTAACCGTCATGGCGACTGGCATGGGGCCTGATAATACCGAAATGGCGTTTGTCGAACTCACACAAATTGTAAAATCACCGACAATGATTCGTGTGGGAACAAGCGGTGGGTTAAGTAGAAAACTTCAACTGGGCGATCAGGTGATTTCAACAGGGGCAGTTCGACTTGAAAACACGTCGACCTTTTTTGTGAGTGAGGGATATCCTGCTCTTGCACATCACGAATGTATTCTGGCATTGATCGAAGCTGCTGAGAGAAAAAAAGTTTCTTATCATGTGGGTGTTACCGCAACTGCTTCTGGTTTTTATGGAGCGCAAGGGAGAAAGATTCCCAATCTTCCTTCACGTGTTCCCAATCTTCCCGCAACGCTTGATGCGATGAATGTTCTCAATTTTGAGATGGAGGCATCCTGTCTTTTCTCTCTGGGGACACTCGCTGGGATCAGAACCGGAGCTATTTGTACGACCGTTGCCAATAGACACTTCAATATTTTTATGCAAAAAGAAGATATTTTACGAGCCGAGAAAGAATGTCTTGAAGCGGGACTTGAAGCGTTTGTGATCTTGCATCACATGGACAACGCACGAAAGAAGAAAAAACATTGGTCCCCTTCAATGGGGTGTTCAGGATAAAAAAGGGGGAATTTGTGTTCACACAACAAGGGCGTCATTCAGGTTGGATTGAAGTGGTTTGTGGTCCGATGTTTTCGGGGAAAACAGAAGAACTCATTCGACGTTTGAAGCTTGTGCAGATTGCCAAGCAGCGTGTGCAAATTTTTAAGCCTGCTTTAGACAACCGCTACGATGATACGCATATCATCTCTCACAGTGAACAACGTTTTGTTTGTGAGCCGATTTCAAAACCACAGGAGCTTTTAACTCAGATTGCTGACTCCACTCGTGTCGTCGGTGTGGATGAAGCCCAATTTTTTGATGACGAGATTGTCGATGTCTGCGGCAAACTTGCAGATCGCGGACTTCGCGTCATTGTTGCGGGTCTTGATCTCGATTATCGCGGTGTGCCGTTTGGTCCGATGCCAAAGCTCATGGCAGTTGCAGAATCGATCGCAAAGTTCAATGCGGTGTGCATGGCTTGCGGCGGAGTTGCCACGAAAACACAGCGTCTCACCTCTGACGCAGCCACAGTTGTCGTTGGCTCAGGAGAAGCTTACGAAGCCCGTTGCCGTGCCTGCTTTGATCCCGATTTTCAACTTCAGAAAAGTGTTCCGGTGAAACCTGTTTCGCGCTGGGCTACTTCTTCTTAAAAGGATATTCTCTCCATGAGAATCTTTTCTTTTTTAATCCTCTTCAATATCAACTGGTTAAACTTTTTATACTGGCACATCATTTGCTCTTAAAAGCGGTTCGTAACTTTAAAAAAGGATTCTATGTTGCGTCTTATGGCTCTCATTCTTTCGTTTCTTCTCGCGTTTCCATTTGAGGTGTTTGCGCAGGGAGGCGGAAGCACGGCTGGCAGCACAAACACGACTCCGGGTGCGGCACCAGCTGGCGAGAATGTGGCAGCGCGTGAGGCGACGCAGCCGGAGGCAGCAACGCGAGAGAGCGTGGTGCAGGATGGAATGGTGCGAGGATCAGAGCCGGTGGTGGCGATGTCTGGTGCAGGAGCGATGACGGTAAGTCCGAGTGGTTCATTGATTTATAATTATCCCTTGTCAGGACCAGGAGGACATCTTTCACTGACGTACAACTCGCACGGTGGGAACGGGCTTGTGGGAATGGGGATACAACTCACAGGTCTTCCGATGGGCTCGATCATGCGCGTCGATGCGGGAAAAGGGATTCGGTACATCAGCAGTGAGGATATGTATGCGAAGAGTCCCAGCTGGGATGTTCCTACCACCCAGGCAGATTTCACACGCAACATTCTGGATCAACGGTTGGATATCAACAAGCGCAGCAACGAGCGCTCGACGCGCAAAAACCGGTTGCAATAGTTGCGAGCGCCGCTGTTGGAGGATTTGGTGGAGCTGCAGTCGGTCCAACGGTCGCAGCAGTGGTGGGCGGAGCGGGAACTGGAGCGACAAACTTCTTTGTCGTCAATGCTCCGAGGATTAACAGTTTTGTCTCTAACACCTTGCAAGGCGCCAATGAACCGGAGGATCTTCTTGGCGGTGCCGGAGAGATAGCAGGTCGAGCTGCTGGGCGTGGCTTTAGTGCAATTTCAGATACTGCACAAACTCTCTACGCCGGGATTAATATAAAACCAGGCATGGTTATTTCAAATATTGTAAAACATGTAAGTGCCGAAGGTGAACGAGCCATTGTTGTCGTTTGGGATGGGCTGGAGGCGAGGGGATTCTATAGGTCCACAGGCAAGAGCAGCGGTGCGCCAGGTGAGTGGTTTCCATTCGACGGTCTTACTGAGGAAGGATGGTTTGATAAGTTTCGGTATGCGAATCCATTCCCATGGTTTGATCGACAAGGCCCCCGTTTTCAAAAGCGCCGAGGAACACTTGGCGAGATTTCCGAGGAGTTATAGCCCGCGCAAAACAAGATGTCGGGTTTGAGGTGTTGTGATATACGAGGTG
>MGRM01000006.1:0-28959 GCA_001798185.1 Deltaproteobacteria bacterium RIFCSPHIGHO2_02_FULL_44_16
TCCGATGGGGGTTGTCAGGGGGAGAGCAGGATCTCCCCCCTGACGTTAGCGAGCGTCGGGTTCACCCCGCGCGAGCGAATAGATTCCAAAAAACGACGAAGGATTTTCTCGCCGAGCCAAAAGGTGTCTGGCAGATTTCTGGCATGATGTTAATGCAAGAAACTGCCTGACACTGCTTTTGGCGTTCATTTGCAAACCAAAAGAAGTGCCAGACGCTTTCTGAAACAACAAACGTTCCAGAAAGTCGTCAGGCACCTTTTGGTTTGTTCTTCCAATTGACATGATCTGTTCTCATCTCTACGATGCGATTATGAAAATAATTTTTATATTTCTCTTTCTTTTTTTATTACCTCTTACGACGTTTGCCAAAAGTATTGAAAATTTTGACTCGAGAGACCTCGGAAAACTCCCGGTCGATTGGAGAACCTGGCCACTTCAGCGCAAGAAAGCAACGCGAGTGTACAAAGTAGTGCAGGAAGAGAAGAATCGTTTCCTGCGAGCAAAAGACAACCAAAACTTTTCAGTGCAAGTGCTTCGTCATTTTGAGTGGGATGTAAAAAAATATCCTGTTTTAAGTTGGAAATGGCGTGCGCAGGAACTCCCGAAAGGGGCGAAAGAATCAGATGATGGCCGCAATGACAGTGCCTGTGGCGTCTATGTTATCGTCGATCGCAATAAAGGACATGCGCTGAAATATGTGTGGAGCAGTTCCCTTCCAGAAAATACGGTTATCACTCGGAAAGAGGGGAAGTTGAAAATAAAAGTGTTAACGAGCGGTGAAAAAGAGAAAGGGAAATGGATTGAACATACGGTCAATGTCATCACTGATTACCAAAAACTTTTTGGAGTCCCTCTCAAGAAAAATCCGACGGGCATTGCACTTTTAACTGATGGCAATGCGACAAAGACTTCCGCTGCATGTGACTACGACGATTTTATTTTGAATTAAGTGCACTGCACTTCCTATGAAACTACTCACCATCACTGCCGATGGCTTCGACAGGGCAGGCTTCTTTGGCTTCTTGGCACTGGGAAAGTTCTTCGTCGGTTTCAGGTTGCTTCGCGACAAAGGAAAAACCACCCGATTCATTATGGACGAAGTTTTTAGGCGCGGTATCGCGACAGAGGTTACAGTCAATACACTGACTGTCGACATAAAATTTCCCAGCTTTATTATCAGGAAAACGATCGTTTTTATCTGCCATACTTCCTCCCGGCGTTGGAAGCCCTAACAGGCGAAGATGGCGGTTGTCAAGTAGGAGGAGCAGAGGGACACAAAGTCTTAAGAGGGCATCGATGACACTCAGGCTTTCGCGCCTTACAACAATAACGACCATGAAATAAAATAGTCGTACAAAAATCGGTCCAATCTTTTTCCGGAACAAGCGCCGCTAACTCGTGTTCCATTTTTACTGCGTTCTCTTGTTGCGAAAATCCGAGTCGCTTTGCAACCCGCAGCACATGCGTATCAACGACCATCGCAGGTTCCTTAAATCCATATCCACGGATCACATGTGCTGTTTTGCGGCCCACACCTGGGAGATATGTCAACTCTTCCATAGCATGCGGAACTTTTCCTGCGTGTTTTTCGACGAGCATGACACAGCAATGTTTAATCGATTTGGCTTTGTTTTTATAAAATCCCGTAGAGTGAATAAAACTCTCGAGTTCTGTGAGATCAGCTCTCGCAAACTCTTTTGCGGTTTTATATTTTTTAAAAAGCGCTGGTGTCACCATGTTCACGCGTTTGTCCGTACACTGCGCTGAGAGAATCGTTGCAATCAGAAGTTGCAACGTATCCTCATGCACAAGCTCGCACGTTGCATCAGCATAGGTTTGCTTGAGGATTGCTAAAACTTTCGCTGCTCTGGTTTTCACATGATTTGATTTCATATATAAACTTTATGAAAAAGTCTCTCGGAGGCGACCTCTATACCAAAGGACCCTCTGAAAAAAGCCGGATAATCCTCCGCTCGTCCTGAGCTTGTCGAAGGACGACATGAAAAATCAGGGAGTTCCGTGCTTACGCTTCGACAGGCTCAGCATGAGCGGTTACTTTTTCAGAGGTTCCCAAATTAACTTTTTGTTCGTACGGTGTCACTCCTGCGAAAGCAGGAATCCAGACACTTACCGGATTTTCTGGATCCCCGCCTTCGCGGGGATGACACCCTAAAAATCAATTCACTCTATCGTGAAAAATGTTTCAATAATTGCGCGACTGTCAAACAATTCACCACATCTTTTTTCTCAAACCAGGCCTTGCGGCCTATTCCAATACCATAGTCAACATTCGCAATTTGTTCAGGCCCATGCGCATCTGGAGAGAGAACAGTCTTCACCCCTTTTTCTTTCATCAGAGGTCCCCATCGCCAATCGATTTCAAAGCGTCGAGGATTACAATTGAGTTCAATCACTTTTCCATATTCTGCAGCACATGCAATCACCTCTGGAATATTGACCTGATACGGCTCGCGAGAAAGAAGCAAGCGCCCTGTCGGATGCGCAAGAATATTCACCAGTGGATGCGCGAGCGCCGTACAGATCCGCTTTGTCATTTCACTCTCACTCAGCGAAAAACGAGAATGGATCGAAGCAATGACGAATTCGAAAGAAGCAAGTACGTCATCATCATAATCAAGTGATCCATCAGCAAGAATATCGACTTCAATTCCTTTGAGAATGCGGATCCCTTTGAGTTTTGCATTGAGCTCATCAATTTCAGCAGACTGACGTCTCACATCAGCAATCTGCATCCCACCAGCATAATGCGCTGCTTTGCTGTGATCTGAAATCCCAATATAGGAAAGGCCGCAAGCCTTGGCGGCAAGCGCCATCTCTTCCAGCGTTCCACGACCGTCACTATACGTGGTGTGAACATGCAAACATCCTTTGAGATCGGCTCGCTCAATGAGTACGGGAAGCTCATGCTTTTCTGCGGCTTCTATTTCTCCCATCTCTTCACGAAGTTCAGGAGGAATAAAATCAAGCCCGAGTTTTTTATAAAGCACCTCTTCGTCTTTACAGGGAACGGGCACAGCCCGCTTTCCCTTCATGTGAAAAAGACCATATTCACTTATTTTCATGTCCCGATCTTTGGCTCGAGAGCGCAGAGCAACGTTATGCGCTTTTGATCCGGTGAAATGATGCCATGCAGAGGGAAATTCTTTTTCTGAAACGAAACGGACATCGACATTGATACCACGATGCAAGATTACCGAAACTTTGGTCGTTCCTTTATTGGTCACCTGATCTATTTGCGGAAGTTGAAGAAAAACTTTGATCACGTTTGGAATCGAGGCGCTCGAGACAACGATATCGATATCTTTTACGGTTTCTGTATGGCGCCGCAAACTCCCCGCAAGCTCTGCGCGCAGAACACCTGATATCTGTCGAAGATCGCTGAGAAGATGTTTGGCAACCTCATGAACGGTCGGGAAAAGATGTCGTCCTTCATACTTTCGACTTCGTTCAATGCTTTGAAAAATTTTCTCCTGCGATTTTTTTCCAAAGCCTTGCAGACTTTCTACTTTCCCTTCCTGACACGCTCGCTCCACCTCTTCAATAGAAGTCACTCCCAGTTTTTTCCAAAGAAGCTTCGCTTTTTTCGCCCCCATCCCGGGAATTTTGAGACATTCAAGGAGTCCTGCAGGAATTGTTTTTTTTAATTTTTCATATTCGGGAAACGTGTCGGTCTCCAAAAGATCCTGAACATGCGCCGCAATATTTTTCCCGATTCCTTTCACTTCGATCAATTGATTATTTTGAATCAGTTCTTCAAGATCCTCTGAGAGAGAATCAATACTTCGCGCTGCATTCTGATACGCACGCACTTTAAATGGATTTTCGCCGCTGATCTCTAAAAGATCGGCCATCTCTTCTAAAATATGTGCGATCTGATGTTTATTCATAACCGTCTATTTCCCCAAACTGTCATCGCATTTTCTCTCGGGGTACAGACGCTGCGGTTATGCTCCTCGCGTCTTCTGTTTCCATCGGCGCGATTTATCACATTGCATTGACGCGCCTCAGTCAAAGGCCCCCTGCGAGAAAATCCTCGCCAGTTTGGTCTCTCCTCTGTAGTCACTTATGATACGGCTCACCTTTCAAAATGGTATATGCACGATAGAGTTGCTCCAGAAGAACGACGTGCGCGAATTCATGCGGCAAGGTCATTTTCGAAAAACTGAGTAACGCATGCGCTTTACTCCGCAAGTTCTCACTGTGTCCCTGTGCATCACCAATAAAAAAACAGAGTCGCTTTGTAGCCTGCAATTGCTGTTTTTCCAAAAACGAAGAGAGTTCCAGAGAAGTCATCTGTTTTCCACGCTCATCACACACAATCAACATATCATGAGATTTTATTTTTGTGAGTGCTTCAGATTCATTCCGCACGGTGACCATTTCGATGCGTACATAATGTTGAAGGCGTTGCAAATAATCTGAAACTAACGCTTGAATTGGTTCGGATTTCAGCTTTCCTATGGTGAGAACACTTATATTCACAAACGTGGTGTAGCTTGACCATGTTGCTCGGTCAAGCTAGTGGCCCTGTATGCACTATGCTTCCATTGCGATTCCTGCTCGAGTTTTTCATCCGTTTCTCTATCGCATTCCTCAAAACATGACGCTCACTCCTGGGATGCGTGTTGTCGTCCCCTTTCGTAAACGATCGGTCATCGGCTTTGTTCTCGAACTCACGGATCAACTTCCCAAAACCATCAAAGAACAATCTCTCAAATCGGTGGAAACTCTTTTTGATGAAAAACCTGTACTTTCCCCAGCGCTTCTTGAACTCATGCAATGGATGGCGCGTTATTATTGCGCTCCCATCGGCGAAGTTTGTCGCACCATGCTCCCCAAACGACTGCTTGAGATTGCACCTGTTCTGAGTTCGGGAAGAGTCACTTCACCACATGAAATAGCGCATGAGATGCAGACAGAAACCATTCCGACTCTTACTGAGGAACAAGCACGCGCACTCGATTTCATTCTCAAGGAACAAAAGAAAGAGCGTCAGCTCCGCCAGCTCCCGATACTTCTGCATGGCATTACGGGAAGTGGAAAAACCGAAATCTATCTTCGTCTTATTCACGAACTTCAAACACAAGGTGGCGATACGATTCTTCTGGTACCCGAAATTGGACTTACGCCACAACTCGCTTTGCGTGTCGTTGAGCGATTTGGAGATCGTGTCGCAATTTATCATTCGGGACTGACAGATGCTCAGCGTTTTTCGCAGTGGAAACGAATGCAGAATGATGAGGTCGATGTGGTGGTGGGAACTCGTTCAGCACTTTTTGCTCCTCTTCCTCACCTTCAAGCCATTATCGTCGATGAAGAGCATGATAGTTCCTACAAACAAGAAGAGGGATTTCTCTATCATGCGCGTGATGTCGCCATTGTACGTGCTGCAAAAGAGAACATTCTGGTCATCTTGGGATCCGCAACTCCTTCGATGGAAACCTTTGCGAACGCGAAGAAAGGAAAATACCATTATCTTGAACTGAAAAAGCGCGCTACCGGAGCTTCTCTCCCCCCTGTGGAAATCATTGATATGCGGTCGTCACAGAGAAATGGAAATTCTTTTCAAGGAAGTGTCTCTCTTTCTGAAAAATTAGGAATTGAAATTCAAAAACGTCTCGAACGAAAAGAACAGACGCTTCTCTTTCTCAATCGACGTGGATTCTCAAATTTTCTCTTGTGTGAATCGTGTGGTGCGGTTCCCAAATGTCCTAATTGTGATATTTCCCTGACAGTCCATCTCAAAAAGAAAAAACTTCTCTGTCACTATTGTGATTATGCTCTTTCTCTTGTTAAGTCTTGTTCTGAATGCAAAACAGAAAATCTTCTTCCTGTAGGGGCAGGAACCGAACGTTTGGAAGAAGAGCTGCACGATTTTTTTCCAGAGGCTCGTATTGCTCGTCTTGATCGCGATACGGTTTTAAAAAAAGAGAGTCGCTCAAAATTTTTGAAACAGATGCGTGAAGGGAAAATCGATATTCTTCTCGGGACGCAAATGGTAACGAAAGGACATGATTTTCCAAATGTCACTCTTGTCGGAATTATCCATGCTGATACCGCCCTTTGTCTTCCCGATTTTCGCGCTGCAGAACGAACATTTCAACTCATCACGCAAGTCGCTGGTCGCGCGGGTCGCGATCAAAAACCGGGAACCGTCATCATTCAAACCTATCATCCGCAACATCATAGTCTTCTTCATGCACAAGAACATGACTTTCATCGTTTCTTTTTGACAGAAGAGACTCATCGTGAAGAACTCGGATATCCCCCTTTCTTGCGACTTGCAAACATCCGTTTTTCAGGGATCAACGCGAAGCGGGTAGAAGAGGGGGCCCATAATGTCGCGAGATTTTTTCAGAAAAATATCTCTTCGACCGCTGCTTTTCGGCTGCTCGGTCCGGCGGTTTCGCCACTTGAAAGAGTAAGGGGGAAATACCGCTGGCAGCTTCTTCTGAAAGCTTCTTCGAGCCAACTTTTGGGGAAGCTTTTACATGATGCTCACGAACGTCTTACCCCTCTTCTCCCTTCGGGAGTAAGATTGACAATTGACGTTGATCCCTTGAATCTCCTTTGACAACGAACAGTTTTTCCTTTTATCAAGATTAACGGAGTTTCGTCCCCCAAGATTCATGGGGGACTCGCTTCGCTCGGGGTGTGGCTCAGCCTGGTTTAGAGCGCTACGTTCGGGACGTAGAAGTCGGAGGTTCAAATCCTCTCACCCCGACAAAATTTCCCATTTTTTCAAAGACTTACATCTTTTGTGCCATCTCGAAACTTGTGCTCTCTCTCAAGACGATAATAGAATGATGCCACTTATGAGAATCCTCTGTCTCCTTCTTCTTGTACTTGCAGCGTGCGGGCACTCCTCTTCGCCCGTCGCTGACCTTCACGAAAAGGAAAAAGAAAAAATTCCGGAAATACAACTTCCGCCTTCTTCTCCCCCATCATCATCAGAAACAGTCGCATCCGCAAAAGCAAATGCCACATCCGCTCTTGCGATCAACATCGATGGGGCTGATTACTGGAGCCCTCAATGGACGTATGTCAACATTATGCATGCTTCGAGCAATTGGTTTCCTCAATGCAGTCCGTGGAGAACGGATGGAAATCAACAAGCATGTCTTGCGCTGGATCGCGATCCCAATCCTGCAAATAATTGGGATACAGGAGAACAGCTCGATTTAGATCAAGAGGGCTGGGTCCGCTCTCTTCCCCCCCTCAATGACACGCGTCGTATTTATCGATTCGCAACGGTCGTCATGTTTCTCGGAGCGCGAGGTCATTATCCGGCGGGGAAATATACTGTCCTTTATGATGGCGACGGCGTTATCGAGTACGGCGCTGATGCTGTTCAGGATGTAAGCGCTTCAACGGCAGGTCGTCATGTCTTTACGGTAACCACTCCAACAAACGGCGGCATCAAATTAACGATTACAAAAACCGATCTGCAACAAAATGGAAATTACATTCGGAATATTCGGGTGATTGTTCCCGGCGGCATTTGCAATGGAGATCCTCTCTCCCATCATAGAGACACAACAAGCTGTTCTGCTGCGGGCGATCGTTATCAATCTTTTGAAGAGATCCATGAACAGCAACTTTTTCATCCTCTTTTTCTCAAAAATTTGAGTCGTTTTAAAGCGCTTCGTCTGATGGCGTTTGCCTACACGAGCTACAGTAGCGTGGCAGACTGGAATGATCGTGCGCAGATGCAAGCTCATCGATGGAATCAATGGCATAAAGGACCACCACCGGAAATTTTTCTTCATCTTGCAAATAAAATCGTTGCAGATCCGTGGATCAATCTGCCGCACATGGCATCAGATGATTACATTCGTGAACTTGCGACACTCACGAAACAAATGTTGGGGGAGAAACAGAAAGTTTATCTCGAATATAGTAATGAAGTCTGGAACCACACCTATCCTTATAGCATCGCGGGCGATTACGTCGAACAAGAGGGACTCAGCCAATGGCCTCGTGTGACTCCTTTTGAAGCTCGACTCAATGCATACGCCAAACGAACGGTCGAAATGTGTCGCATCTGGAAACAGGTCTTTGTGGATGCGCCACAGCGTGTCGTGTGTGTGATGGGTTCTCAAGCAGGAAGCGATTGGGTCAGCGAACAAGTTTTATCTTGTCCACTTTATACTGCGGAAAATGGAAATATTCCTTGTGCAGATATCGTTGATGCCCTCGCTATTGCCCCTTATTTCGGCTTTCTCGTGGATGACGCTAAAGTCGCAACTGTACGATCCTGGATCAGAGAAGCTGACGGAGGAATGACCAAAGTGTTTGAAGATCTTCAGCGCGGTAATTTTCTTCAAACCGCTTTTGGATATATGGAAGAACACGCGCGAGTGGCTGAAGCCCACGATGTCGATCTGATTGCCTATGAAGGGGGACAACATCTGGTCGCGCTCGGGAATGTGCTGAACAACAGTTACCGTGACATTCACGATCTCCTTGCCAAAGCGAATCGCGATGAGCGTATGGGAGAACTCTACATGCAATATCTTGAAGGATGGAAAGAGCGAGGAGGAAAACTTTTTTCTCTCTTCTCCAATATTTCAACACCTGGACCGCATGGAAGTTGGGGAGCGCGTGAATTTGAAACCGACGATGAAGCAACGAAATGGAAAGCGATTCAGGAGTTTATGAATAACCATTCGCGATGGTGGGGAGAGTAACGAGGCCATTCCTCATTCGCTGCGATCCAGGGCCGTCCAGGGAAATCCACCGCAACCTGCACCAATATCTTCTTCATCAGCCTCGGCTTCAGAGTCAGCAACTTCCTGTAAGGTGTCGAGATTAAAATCGACAACACAATAGAAGAAAATATCATCAGCAGGTTCGGTCCAGACATAGATGCTATATTTGGCATCTGAATTCTGCGTCACCGCTCTATTGAGATCGTTATCGTAATTGACAATCGCTTCAATGGCAAAAGACTCCCATGCATCATTGCTAATAGTTTCCTCGGTGTCGAACTGATTTATCCACCTACCCACAATTTCAAGGTCATCCTGGCCCGGTTCTGGATCTGGTTCTGGATCCGGTTCTGGATCTGGTTCAGGATCTTCTTCATCATCCGCATCGTAGCAAGCCTTTCTCTGCTCCAGCGTCAGCGCTTCAAACTCTGCTTGCGTCATTTCTCCAAAGGTCTTTCCTCCAATGGTACAGACTTCATTTCTCTGTTCAAGGAGCCATTCAACGCTATCACAATTTTCAATATTATCTTCACCACAGTTGAGAATTCCCGCTCCAAAGAGAAGCACATCTTTTTCCTCTCCAAAGGATCCTGCGGTTCGAAAAACTGCCATCATATCTTCAAAATGACTTTCACAATCACTGACTCCGCAGGTACATTTATCGCCAAGCCCACTTTTCTTGATGGCAGCATATCCTGCTGTCAGAAAGTCAGAGACTGATCCCCCTTCATCTGGGTTTGCAAGTGCCCATTCTTCTTCAGAGTCAAACTCGGACGTATAGGCAGCAATTCCCACGGCATCAAACAGATCACCGTTTTCTTCAAATGTAAGTTTCATCTCATAAATCGATCCCAGATATTGTGTTGGGTCTGCCACCACACTATTCACAAAGGTCGCTGGTGGATATTCGATCAGCGCTTCCATCGCTTCATAGTCCTCATCACTAAACTCCTCATTGGCCGCTGTCGCTGCAAAACCACTGAGCGCAACATCTCCTAGTTGACCAATATACGTGCGAGCTGTGCTAAAGCCATTGATCAAACTATTGGCACTGATTCCCATGCTCGATCCTGCAATGGCTGCCACATCATCAAACCATTCCGCTTGCTCAATGTTCGGTTCAAAAAGGGAGGCAGTCCAGTCTCCCATATCGTCATAGCCGTAACTTGAGACATCCACGCCTCCTCCAATAGTACCTTGAAAGAGAGCTTTGAATTTGGCTGGCCCTGAAGCAACTTTGTCCGCACTGACATCTCCTTCATCAACTGCTTCAAAGGTTGTGCGCATTGCTTCCACTTGATGTTTCAATTGATCTAATGAAGAGAGGCCGGTTGTTGTTAAGACATCTTTGCTGAAATCTTTGATTCCTAACGAATAGGCAGTTAAATGAGTATTTGTATTCACATCGAGAGAAAACGTTGCGGAACTTGCCGTGGGAGTAACTGTGAGTACAGCGGCATTGTGAAGTGCAATCGCTTTGCCGCCTGAAGTTCCGGTGAGCTTACAGCCTAAAAAGACTTTCTGTTCTGCTGTTCCCGTGATGCCTAAATCACTTAACGTAAATCCAGAGATTGAAAAGGCTCCTGAAGCACTGGTCGTAGCCGTGGTTCCAACCTGAGTTCCAGCCTTGTTGTAACATTTCACTTCAAATCCTACAGCAACAATATCAGCGACCGTTGCAGTACTACCACCACCCTGCTGACATTGACTTCTGGCTTTTGTTACCGCTTTTGACGCTGAAGCGGAAATCGATCCTGACGAAGACGATCCTGGCGCTTTTCCCGTCCCTGAAATCACAAAAGCGCTTGAAGTAGGAGAAGAAGACGTCGCTGCTGGATCTACTCCTGCACCGCAACTGGTGAGAAGCGCTAACATTATAAGACTCAAGAAGATGTCATTTTTTTTCATCATACAGTCCCCTTACGACAGTGTTAAAAGAGCAAGGGCTGTGCCAGAGAAAAAATCTTATAACTATTTGATTTTTAAATGTTTAATATGGTTTTAGCATGGGTGCATTTCGTTTTTTTGACGAAAAAATTTGACACTTCATTTCTTTCTTGACTTTAGCTTCAATAATCTTAATTAATTCTGAATTCTTTAACTTTTACTTAAAAAAATAATATGAATCGCCCTCTTGACCTTATTGACCAGTCTCTTCTTGAACTTTTGCAGGCCAATGGTCGCATCAAGCAAAATGCGCTGGCTGAAAAAACCGGTCTTTCGGTTCCGGCAGTGGGAGAGCGACTCAAAAAATTAGAAGAGTTGGGGATCATTACCGATTATCGCGCGATTCTGAATTATCGAAAATTGGGATTTGATGTGACCGCATTTATCGCCGTAACGGTTGACTCTTCTCATCATTACAAACTTTTTCTTCAAAAAGTCGAAAGCACCCACGAAATTATGGAGTGTCATGCGATCACGGGTGAAGGGACTCATCTCCTCAAAGCAAGAACAGAAAATACTTCTGCCCTGGAAAAACTTTTGGCCCACATTCAATCGTGGCCGGGAGTTGTCACCACGCTTACTCGTGTGGTCCTTTCATCTCCAAAAGAAACAACGCACATTCATATTCAACAAAAAAATCATCTCACCCCTCAAGGAGGAAGCGATGTCGATTGAAAAAGCATTAGCGCTTGCGGAAAAAACAGGAACAAAAATGGTCGACTTTAAATTTGTCGACATGCCGGGCCTTTGGCAACATTTCTCGGTTCCTTTAAATGAACTCACTCCTGACTCCTTCAAAGATGGCTTTGGCTTTGATGGCTCTTCCCTTCGCGGGTGGCAGCCGATTCACGCTTCCGACATGCTCATTCTTCCCGATCCGACAACCGCAACGATTGATCCTTTTATGGGAATACCCACCATGAGTCTTATTTGCGATGTCGTCGATCCTCTAACACGTGAACCTTACAGTCGCGATCCACGAAACATTGCCAGAAAAGCAGAAAGCTATCTCAAGTCCACGGGACTCGCTGATGTCTGTTACATTGGCCCAGAACCTGAGTTTTTTATTTTCGACAATATCCGTTTTGATCAAGGGGTGAACGAAGGGTACTATCATATCGATTCCGATGAAGGTCATTGGAATAGCGGCGCCAATGACAAACCAAACTTAGGGTATAAACCGCGCGCTAAAGAAGGTTATTTTCCGGTAGCACCGACCGACTCGCTCCAAGATCTCCGCACCGAGATGGTGTTGGAAATGCAAAAGATCGGCATTCACATCGAGTGTCAACATCATGAAGTCGCAACTGCTGGACAGTGCGAGATCGACATGCGCTTTGCGCCACTTCTGAAGATGGGCGATCAGATGATGTGGTTTAAATATATTATTAAGAATGTCGCGCGCCGTTATCACAAAACAGTAACGTTTATGCCGAAACCTCTTTACGGAGATAACGGCAGTGGCATGCATACGCATGTGAGTCTCTGGAAAGAGGGAAAACCTCTTTTTGCTGGAAATGGATACAGTGGGCTGTCCGAAATGGCGCTTCATTTTATCGGTGGCATTATTAAAAATGCACCAGCGCTTCTTGCGTTCACCAATCCAACGACAAATTCCTATCGTCGTCTTGTACCTGGTTATGAAGCTCCGATTCGACTTGCCTACTCAAGTCGTAATCGTTCCGCAGCGGTGCGCATTCCGATGTATTCCAATAGTCCCAAAGCAAAGCGTATTGAATTCCGTACTCCTGATCCTTCCTGCAATGGCTATCTTGCGTTTGCAGCAACTCTCATGGCGGGTCTCGATGGCATTGCCAATAAAACTGATCCCGGAAAACCGGTTGATGAAAATATTTACAAGCTTCCGGAAGCAGAGCTCGCACGCATTGCAGGATGCCCAGCATCACTTGATGAAGCGCTTTCGTGCTTGAAACAAAATCATGAATTTTTACTTCGCGGAAATGTCTTCACGAAAGACCTTATTGAAACCTGGATTGATTACAAGATGGAAGCAGAGGTCCAACCGATGCGGCTACGTCCGGTGCCCTACGAATTTAATTTATATTATGATATTTAAGTTTTTGCTTTCGCGAAAAGCGAAAACGAATCACACGCCATCCGCAGAGATTCACAAGGATGAAGAATACAGAGAAGAAATCAGGGGAAGCAGAAGCCTGCATCGAACAGCCTCCGGAAGAATTTTTTTTACCATTCAACGCTTGTGTACTTGGAGCAAGAAGGCCACTGCTCGGAATCGTTTGAAGCGCTATTTCGATTGCTTTATAAACATCAAGTTTTCCATAGCCCCAGGCATCATTCGGAACTTCTCCCACCGTTTCATCTTTTGCCGCGCTTGCGATTAAAATATGTTTTACATCGCTTGCGGTAAAGGCGGGGTTGACTGAAAAAATAAGAGCTGCAGCACCTGAAACAAAAGGAGCTGCCATACTGGTACCCGCATCCAAAACATGATCCCCATCTGGCATCATCATATGAGCATCGGGATGACTCTCGTGCGAGAGAGTTGAGGCAATCATTCCTCCTGGCGCTACGAGTTCAGGTTTCACGCCCACACGGCCAGGATCTGCTGAAGGGCCAACACTTGAAAAATCGAGAAGTTTTCCAAGAGCAAATTCGACTTCACAGCACTGTTCATCTTTTTTCCATGAAGTACGCGTCGCATAGGCTCCGACTGCAATCACCTCTTTTGCCGTCGCAGGAATGGCAATCGTCATCTGACGATCACCAGGGATATATGTCCATGCTTGCCCCTGTTCTCCTTCCAGGGTTGTAAAATTGACCGCTCGCGCTGGTCGGTCGGGATAGAGCCACGCATCTACATGGCCTTTTCCTTCGAGAATAAGATCAAAACTAAAATCCTCATGCTCTGAAAACGAAGAAGAGAGAAAAATACTGATGCCAATATGCGCTTTTTTATTGAGAGGATTTTCTTTTTCCGTTGCGTTGATCTGATACGAAATATTTCCATCCAAAAAATCTCCTGAAGTCATCTCTCCCAGTTTCACCTTTCTACTTTGTGTGATGAGTGAACTTGTTGACGGGTTTCCTTTATGAAGCGCAAGACTGATTTGAAGTTCACTTCCCGAAGAGGCCCAGGTATCAAGATAAATAAGATTTCCCGAAAAATCTTCGCGTGTTGAAAAATGAAATGCTTTTAACCCCTGAACTTCAGTTGAAGCATGCAAGCCTGAAAAGGCTTCGTCCTGGATCGTTTCATTTCCTGCAGAAGCCACCAGAGCACGGCCAGGTCTTGCAGCGACAAGACTATCCAGACATTGTTCAAAAAGAGAAGTTCCATCATGTGCTCCAATATGCGTCCCCAAACTTAAGTTCACCACCGCCGGCATTCCTAATTTTTCTGCTTTTTTGAAAATGTAATAAACCGCTTCACAAATGGTGGTCGAAAAGAGCGCCGTGGCATAACCATTCGCCACTTCAATTTCCGAACGATAACGAACGACGATGAGATTCGCATCCGGCGCAACACCACCATAAGTGCCATGTCGCGCCGTAGCTGTTCCCGCAATATGCGTTCCATGTCCAACAGGATCATGAAAGGAACAACTTCCTTCTGAAAGCATTGTTGGTGTACATTCATGTCCGTAGGACGCAATCAGTTCTTCGGGAGGTGTCCCTTCTTCTTTTTGATCCCACGTTGCAATGACGCGACTTTTCCCTTGAGCATCATGAAAATCAGGATGCGACAGATCGAGTCCTGTATCGACAATACCGATAATCGTTCCCGCTCCTGTATAGCTTTGAGGAATCTCCACTCCCTCGTGAACGAGTTCTGCATTGATATCCGAAAGAGCGAGATCATTTTTCATCATCATCGGCTTCGCTGCTTCAACATACTCAACTTCATCACGTTCTTGAAGTTGAGAGAGTAGAGAAGCCGGAAGACGAACACTCAGAATATTTCCGGCAATAAATCGAACTTCACCTCTGTTTTCTTCAACCCATTGCGATAGACGTTCAGGATCGGAGCTCCGAATAAAAGCGAGAATCAAAGAAGAGGAAGAAGAGATACTTTTCGACGAAGAAAGGGAGAGAGCTTGTGAAGAAAAAACCTGAAATGCCGGATCGAGCTTTGAAGAAGCACCTGCCAAAGCAGAAAAAAGAAAAAACATATTGAAAATCAAGAATATAGAACGGTTCAATCTCACACGAATTCCCCATGGAAAGGCTTCATGACATTATCGAGCGACATCGCAAAAAGTTGCGCCACCATTCTCCCTTGTAATGTGTTGCATCTCTCATCATGGAAATGATATTCTCCTCAATCTTTAACATTTCTTCTTTGGGGGATTTTATGAAAAAAATTATGGTATCGATTCTTTTGGTAGGCTTCTTCGGCATTTCCTGTTCAGAGAAGCTCACTCGTTCTTCAGGAGGAGATGCAGCGATCGTAAACGGCATCGCCATCAGTCATCAAGAACTTGATGAAGCGGCGAAGACTCAACTCCAACGCGTGGAAACACAAATCTATCAAATCAAAAATGATGTCCTTGAAAATCTCATTGAACAAAAACTCATCGAAGCAGCCGCAAAAAAAGAAAACATGAGCGCAGAAGATTATCTCAAACGTGAAGTTGAGGCTAAAATTAAAGAACCAACAGAAGAAGAGCTCAAAAAACTGTACGAATCTCGTCCTGCAACGATGAAAGAATCATTTGAGCAGCTCAAAGATCAGATCACTCAATACGTGAAAAATAATCAGCAAGCACAAGAACATCGAAAACTGATCGCGAATTTAAGAAACGGTGCTGATATTAAAATTATGATCGAACCACCGCGATCAAAAATCGACATGAGTGATTCTCCCTTTTCTGGTCCAAAAGATGCGAAAGTCACGTTGATTGAATTTTCTGATTACGAATGTCCTTTCTGTAAACGAGTGTTTCCGACGGTTCAACGCATTCGAAAAGAATATGCGGATCGCATAAAATATGTCTTCAAAGATTTCCCGCTCTCGTTTCATTCGCATGCTCAAAAAGCCCATGAAGCTGCTTACTGCGCAGGGGATCAAAACAAATATTTTGAGTACAACGAAAAACTTTTTGAGAATCAGCAAGGTCTTGAAGTCAAGAACTTGAAAAAATATGCCGGTGAGCTGCAACTCAATACGGAAGCTTTTACTGCCTGTCTCGATTCTGGAAAATACGCGCTTCGCGTTCAGCAAAATGCGAAGCAAGGCGCTGAAGCAGGGGTATCCGGAACACCTGCATTTTTCATCAATGGCATTTTACTCTCAGGTGCTCAGCCGTATGAGCAATTCAAACAAATTATCGAGAGTGAATTGAAGAGATAATGCTTGATCCCAAATTCATTCGCGACAACATCGATGCTGTTCGACAAAACTGTCTTCATCGAAATATTTCAGTCGATCTCGATCGTTTCTTAGAGCTTGATTCAGAACGAAGACGCGCCATTACGCGACTGGAAGAAATTCGTCAGCTTCAAAATACGATTGCCCAAAAAATGAAGTCAAAGCTCACTGACGGTGAAAGAGCGGAACTCATCCAAAATGGAAAAGAATTGAAGCAGTCAGAAGCAGCAGCGCAAGAGGCGCTTGAAAATATTGAAACTGAGTTTCTCACGCTTTCACGTCTCATTCCGAACATGACGCATCCGAATGCTCCAATTGCACAAGATGAAAGTGGAAGTCGTGAGCTTCGTCGATGGGGAGAAATAAAAAAGTTCGATTTTCAACCCAAAGATCATGTGGCTCTCGGAGAAACGCTCGATCTCATCGACTTTGAAGCTGGTGCGCGCGTGACAGGCCAGAAATTTTATTATCTGAAAAATGAAGCGGTACTTCTGGAGTTTGCACTGATTCAATACGCTCTTTCAATTTTACAAAAGAAAAAATTCACTCCCTTCATTACTCCCGATCTTGCAAAAGCTTCCATTCTTGATGGCATTGGCTTCAATCCTCGTGGCAATGAAACCCAAATTTATTCGATTGCAAATACGGATCTCTGTTTAATTGCAACATCTGAAATCACCCTCGGTGGATACCTTGCAGATACCATTTTAGAAGCAGCGCAGCTTCCGCTTCGCTATTGTGGAGTGTCTCACTGTTTCCGCACTGAAGCAGGCGCTGCGGGAAAAGAGTCCAAAGGACTTTATCGCGTGCATCAGTTTACGAAAGTTGAAATGTTTGCTTTTACCACTCCAGAGGATTCAGAGAAGATGCATGAAGAATTTGTAAACATCGAAGAAGAAATTTTTCAGGGATTAGAAATTCCGTATCGTGTTGTCGATATTTGTACCGGCGATCTTGGTGGTCCTGCCTATCGCAAATTTGATCTTGAAGCCTGGATGCCGGGACGTGGTGACAAAGGAGATTATGGTGAAGTCACGTCGACTTCGAACTGCACTGATTATCAATCACGCCGCCTAGGCATTCGCTATCGAAAAGCAGGCGCAGGAAAACCGCAGTTCGTCCACATGCTCAATGGCACCGCGATCGCTATCAGCCGCGCTCTGATTGCTCTTCTTGAAAATCATCAGCAAAAAGATGGGTCTGTTGAAATTCCAAAAGCTCTTCGCCCTTTTATGGGTGGGGCGAAACAGATTGATCGATCCTCAATCACCTGTAAATAAATTTATCAAACAATATCAACTAGTTATAAAATCATGGAAACCCTGCAGCATTGGACAAACTACGGAGTTTTCCACTTCTGATCACGGAGAGTCATAAATAATTCATTGATTTTACTTATTAGACTTCTTGCATAACCTCAATAGAATCCAGCCTATAAAGTTTTTGTTTTCAAAGAGATACACTTGGATGTCATCGCGAGCGAAGCGTGGCGATCTCCCGAGTAAACAGAGGAGATTGCCACGCCCTTCGGGCTCGCAATGACAACGAGTGTCACCCAGGGTTACGCAAGAGGTCTATTAATTAAACCATCCAAATTTAGTCTGATTAAACTTGACTGTTTCTATCCGATTTCATAGGAGAGGGACGCCTATGAGATACACTACACGCACCGAATATGGACTTATGAGCTTGGTTCACATGGCTCTCTCGCCTACGAAGCGAGTGACCATTAAAGAGCTTTCAGAACTTGAGTGCTATTCGAGTTCTTACATCGAAAAAATTTTTCAGAGCTTACGTTCTGCACATATCGTCGACTCCTTTCAAGGCAATCAAGGGGGATATGCTTTAGCACGAGAACCAAAAGACATTACACTCAAACACATTATTGAAGCTTTGGAAGGAGAAACCTTTGAAGTCTTTTGTGAATGCCATGAAGTCATTTGCAATCACCCTGTCGGTTGTTCGCTCAAAGGAATCTGGAAAAAAACCAAAGGACTTCTGGACGAATTTTACGGTTCCATCACGCTTCAAGATTTGGCCCATCAACAACGAGGAGCACCACAACCATTTATAACGGAAACGCAACCATCAATACGAGGAAATATATGAGTACGCAAGCCATTGAACAACTCGCAAAACGCGAATATAAATTCGGTTTCACCACTGACATCGAAACAGAAACTCTTCCGAAAGGTTTAAGCGAAGAGGTGATCCGTCAAATTTCGGCGTTTAAGGGAGAGCCTCCTTTCATGCTTGAGTTCCGGCTCAAAGCCTATGCGCATTGGCTGACGATGCAAGAACCGCATTGGTCGATGACACCGTATCCTCTCATAAATTATCAAGACATCATTTATTATGCAGCGCCGAAGCAGAAGAAAAAGACGCTTGCGAGTATGGATGAGGTCGATCCAGAACTTCGTCGCACGTTTGAAAAGTTAGGAGTTCCTCTTTTTGAACAAAAACGTCTGGCAGGAGTTGCAGTGGATGCTGTCTTTGATAGCGTTTCCGTGGCAACAACGTATAAGGCGAAACTCAAAGAGCACGGCGTTATTTTCTGCTCCATGTCAGAAGCGGTGCAAGAATATCCCGAACTGATTCAGAAATATCTCGGCTCTGTTGTTCCTCACACCGATAATTTTTTTGCGGCACTGAATGCAGCAGTTTTTACCGATGGTTCGTTTGTCTATGTTCCGAAGGGTGTGAAATGTCCCATGGAACTCTCAACGTATTTCCGCATTAACACCGAATCATCGGGACAGTTTGAGCGAACCCTTATTATTTGTGAAGAGAATGCCCATGTCAGTTATCTCGAAGGGTGCACCGCACCGAAATTTGATACCAATCAACTCCATGCAGCGGTCGTGGAACTGATTACCCTCGACAACGCTGAAATCAAATACTCCACCGTACAAAATTGGTATGCAGGAGATCCGAAAACCGGAAAAGGTGGAATTTATAATTTCGTGACGAAACGGGGCAAATGCCTTGGGAAAAGATCAAAGATCTCGTGGACCCAAGTGGAAACCGGTTCTGCCATTACCTGGAAATATCCGAGCTGCTTGCTTCTGGGAGATGATTCCGTTGGCGAGTTTTATTCTGTCGCTCTGACCACCAATCGCCAACAGGCTGATACCGGCACGAAGATGATTCACGTTGGGAAAAATACGAAGAGCACGATTATTGCCAAAGGTATTTCTGCAGGTGAGTCGAATAATAACTATCGTGGTCTGGTGCAGATCAATAAATCTGCTGAAGGAGCGCGTAATTTTACGCAGTGTGACTCCATGCTCATTGGCAACAAGTGTAACGCAAATACTTTTCCTTATATCGATGTCCAACATCCCACAGCGCAAGTGGAACACGAAGCTTCGACGTCGAAAATTAGCGATGACCAACTTTTTTACTGTCGCAGTCGCGGCATAAGCACTGAAGACGCGATGAGCACGATCATTAATGGATTTTGCAAAGATGTCTTTCGCGAACTTCCAACAGAATTTGCGGTTGAAGCAACTCAACTTTTAGGGATTAAATTGGAGAACACAGTTGGATAACTATATGAGAGGCTCATTTCAAAACAGATAATGAATTGCGGGTGACGTCGGAGGCTATTTCGGAAGCTACCGCATATAAGCGGAGCTTACGGAATGCCGCAGGCGGCAGGACCCGCAAACAATAAAACGTTTTGAAATAGACTCTCAAAGGAGAAAAAATGTTAGTAATTAAAAACCTTCATGCAAATATCGACGGAACTGAAATCTTAAAAGGAGTTTCGCTCACGATCAATGCTGGCGAAGTACATGCCATCATGGGACCAAACGGTTCTGGCAAAAGCACGCTTGCCAAAGTACTCACGGGCGATGAAAGTTATGACGTCACGAAAGGTGAAGTCATCTTTGATGGGAAAAATCTTTTGGAACTTGAACCAGAAGAGAGAGCGCTCGAAGGTTTTTTCATGGCGTTTCAATATCCGATCGAAATTCCCGGCGTCAATAATGCGAGCTTTCTTCGCATGGCGGTGAACGCAAAACGGAAACATGCCGGTCAAGATGAACTCGATCCCTTGGAGTTCGATGAAATCTTACAAGCAAAAATTCGTTTATTAGAGATGAATCCCGATTTTGCAGAGCGCAATGTCAATCACGGTTTTTCGGGTGGAGAAAAGAAACGAAATGAAATTTTGCAGATGGCCATCTTAGAACCGAAACTCGCTCTTCTCGACGAAACCGATTCAGGTCTCGATATCGACGCTCTTCGTATCGTGGCAAGTGGTGTGAACAAACTCAAACATGAAAAGAACGCGATTCTTCTGATTACTCATTATCAGCGACTCCTCAATCATATTGTTCCTGATTATGTGCATATTATGTATGAAGGGAAAATTGTTCGCTCTGGCGATAAGACTCTTGCCTACGAACTCGAAGAAAAAGGATACGATCTTTTACAAAAATGTGCTTAGCGGCTTACGTCATTCCCGCGTAGGCGGGAATCCAGGAGAAATAATGAGTACAACCATTGAAACCATGATACCGGAAAAATACAAAAATGTTTTTGCGCATGCACCGACATTCACTGGAGATGTGTCGTGGCTCCGCACCCTTCGAACCAAAGCGTATAAACGTTTTCAAGAGCTCGGGTTTCCGACACGAAAACACGAAGATTGGCGCTACATTAATTTAGAACCTATTCTCGAAACAGCCTTTGTCCGTCCAGAAGATATTGTTCCTCACGTCGATCAAGAGATCCTTCAAGAATATATTCTTTCCGCCGACAATCCACGTCTGGTTCTCGTCAACGGACGTTATTTTGAAGAGGGGTCTTCTCTCGGCACTCTTCCCGATCGAGTTCTCTTTGAACCGTTACACAAAGCGCTCACCACCCATGGAACACGTGTGGAACTCGCCATCTCTTCTTCGATTGAGCAGGAAATGAATCCTTTTGCAGCACTGAATAGTCTCTATTTTCAAGAAGGTATTTTTCTTTCCATTCCAGAAGGAGTTCGCATTGAAACTCCGATCGAACTTTTTCTGATCACCACCGAAACAAATCAAGGACCGGCTGTCTATTACCCACGTGTCTTTCTTTCCCTTGGTGCTGGGGCAAAAGCTGATGTGGTCTTAACGTGCTTGTCGTTGGGCAATGAACGATCTTTTCACAATGCGGTCATAGATCTTTCTGTTGGAGAAAAAGCACATCTTTCCACAACGGTTCTTCAACGAAATGGAAAAGAAGAGTTACAACTTGTCACCACGCGCATTCGTCAAGCAAAAGAGAGCGCTCTTTCGATGACCATGCTTACGCATGGAGGAATGATCACACGCAATGAAGTCCAAACATCCCTTCGTGGAGAGGGAGCGACCTGTTTTCTGAATGGTCTCAGTCTTATTGCGAATGATTCGCACGTCTTTCATCATCCGACCACTCATCACGAAATGCCACACACAGTCAGTCGACAGCTTTATAAAAATATTGTCAATGGTCGTGCTCGCTCAGAGTTTAATAGCATGGCCTTTATTCATAAAGGAGCGGTGAAATCTGATTCAGCTCAGCTCAATCGCAATATGGTCCTTTCAAAAACTTCTCGCGCCATTTCACGACCGCAACTGAAAGTCTATACAGATGATGTCGTTGCAGCGCACGGATCCACAACTGGTCAAGTAAGCAATGAAGAACTTTTTTATCTTCGGAGCCGCGGTCTTTCGAAAGAGGTCGCCACGTCGATGCTTGTTTACGGATTTGCAGAAGAAATTGTGCAGACCATTTCTTCTCCGACAATTCAAAAACATGTCGAAGATTTTGTGCGGCGAGATTTAAGCGAGGTGGTCGCAAATGCATCATGAAGAGCTGACAAGAAGTATGGAACAACGGCAAAGAACCCAGAAAAGGGGCGAAAGCTCCTTCAATGTTGAAAAAAGTCGTCTCGATTTTCCCATGCTCCGTCGCAGCGTTCACGGAAAGCAACTGGTCTATCTTGATAATGCTGCGACGACCCAGAAACCGACGCAGGTACTCGATCGCATGGATCGTTTTTATCGTGAAGAATATGCGACCGTCCGTCGCGGCGTCTATGGTCTTAGTCAAGAGGCAACCGAATATTGCCATGAAACACGGAAGCGATGTCAAACATTTCTCAATGCTTCGTCAGCCGATGAAATTATTTTTACAAAGGGGACGACAGAAGCCATCAATCTTCTCGCAACCAGTTACGGTGAAAAATTTCTCCATGAAAAAGATGAAGTTCTGGTGGCAACGACAGAACATCATTCCAACATTGTCCCCTGGCAACGTCTCTGCGAGAAGAAAAGAGCGCAGCTCCGAGTTATTCCCGTGAATGATCAGGGAGAAATTCTTCTTGAGGAATTTAAAAAACTTTTAAATGCACAAACAAAAATTGTGTCAGTTGCTCATGTCTCTAATGCTCTTGGTATCATTCATCCGATTGAAGAAATCACGAAACTGGCGCATCGTGCTGGAGCTGTTGTGGTGATTGATGGAGCGCAAGCTGCGGCACATCTCCCCATCGACGTTCAACGGATTGATTGTGATTTCTACGCTTTTTCAGGTCATAAAACTTTTGGTCCGACCGGCATTGGCGTTCTTTATGGAAAACAGAAATGGCTCGAGAGCATGGATCCCTATCAAGGTGGTGGGGATATGATCTCTTCGGTCACCTTTGAGAAGATCACGTATGCTCCTCCTCCCGCTAAATTTGAAGCGGGTACACCGGCAATTGCTGAAATTATCGGCCTTGGAGCAGCTCTGGAATATCTTGAACAATTTTCTTTTGATGCGCTTCACGCGCATGAACAGAGACTTTTACAAGCAGCGACGGAAGCGATTGCTTCCTCTGGCAAAATAAAAATCATTGGCAATGGGCAAACAAAAGTCGGGATTATCTCTTTTGTCATGGAGGGAATCCATCCTCACGATATCGGAACGATTCTCGATCAAGAGGGAGTCGCCGTGCGCGCTGGTCATCACTGTGCTCAGCCGACCATGGATCGTTTCGGGATTCCGGCAACGACGCGAATCTCTTTTGCTCTCTACAACACGTTCGACGATGTAGAAAAATTACTGGAAGGAATGAACCAGGTAAAAAAGGTTTTCGGAATATGAGCACGCATTTAGAACAACTCTATCAAGAAGTGATTTTGGATCATAATAAGAATCCTCGAAATTTTGGCGAGCTTCCGTCTGCCAATGCCTATTCGCACGGTCATAATCCTCTGTGTGGAGACGATTATCATTTATATTTGAGCATTGATGATGAAGGAATCATTCAAGACATTCGTTTTTCAGGTACTGGATGCGCTATTTCAAAATCGAGCGCATCGATGATGACCGCTGTTTTAAAAAAGAAAACTCTTGAAGAAGCAAAAAGTATGGCGGCTTCTTTTCTAGAGTTAATAACTCAGGATTCTGTTTCAGAAAACACGCGCAGCATGCTTGGGAGATTGAAAATTTTTGAGGGAGTGAAAAAATTTCCGGTGCGCGTCAAGTGTGCCATGCTCATTTGGCGTGCATTAGAGGACGCCATGAAACATCGCAGTGAAAAAAACAAAGGAATAGTCACAACTGAAGAAAAGGAATAAAAATGACAACTCACAATATTGAAATCAGTGCGCAACCGACCCCCAATCCAAACACGCTGAAATTCACGGTCAACAAAGTTCTGCTCGAATCAGGAACTGCCGATTTTCCGACTCGGGAAAGTGCGCAAGGATCCCCGCTTGCTGAAAAACTTTTAGAACATGACCACATCACCGGTGTTTTTGTCGGAGCCAACTTCGTGACGGTGACCAAAGATCCCAGTGCACGATGGGATTTCCTTGTCACCTCGCTAGTTCAAACACTCAAAGATGTGTTGTCGCAAGAGATCACGTTTGTCGCGAACACAAATGTCGCCAAAGGATCATCTGAAAATGAAATTGAACAGAAAATTCGTGAGATTCTCGATGCTGAAATTAGACCTGCAGTTGCGATGGATGGAGGAGACATTACGTTCCACAGTTATCACGAAGGGATTGTAACACTTCATCTGCGCGGCGCGTGCAGTCACTGTCCGGCGTCCGCCATGACGCTCAAAATGGGGGTTGAAAACCGTCTCAAAGAACTTATCCCGGAAGTGAAAGAAGTGATTCAGGTTTAATAATGGCATTCCAGGGAATGACAATCTCATGTTCTGAAAGTGCATAAGCAACATCAGTTGGGCAAATGACAAGCCCGCGTTTGACAGCAAGATGCGGATATGTGGTGCGAAATGAAGTCAGTCCACGAATATCCTGTTTTGTTGGATGCGTTGCTGCTTTGATTTCGATCGGATAAAAAGACCCATCTCGCTCCAAAAGAAGATCGACTTCTCCCCCGCCATGAGCACGCCAGTGATAGAAGTGGGGTTGTACATCAAGGGTGCGAGCGAGTTTTCGTATTTCTCCAACAACAAAAGTTTCAAAAAGTGATCCCCACAGAGGATGAAATCCAACAGCTTCTGGAGTTGAAATGGCCTGCGCAAAGCAGGCCATTCCGGTATCAGCGAGATAGCCTTTCGGTTTATCACTGAGTCGCTTGATCACGTTTCCATGATAAGGAGGAATTTCAAACCACTGAAAAGTGGCCTTCAAAATGTCGAGCCAGCGTGATGCAGTTTGTGGTGTTACCCCAATATCTCGTCCGAGTTGACTGAAATTGACTTCCTGTGCCGTCAATGCAGCACAGAGTCGAAAAAATCTTCCAAAGAGCTGTTGATCCTCAATCTCAGCAAGTTGTCTGACATCGCGTTCAATATAGGTCCGTTGATAGGCCGTGAAAAAAACAGGAAGCTGTTGAAGAGGAAGAAAATGAGCCTCAGGAAGAGAACCGCGCCAGAGATATTCAAAAAGAGGAAATGAACATTCAAACGTTTGAAATGAACTGACATCAATGCCTTCACCTTGTGCGAGCCAACGATCAAGCCAGTTGGGAGAGTTTGTGATTCGTGCCATTTCAGAACAGCTGAAACCTTCCAGATCAAGAAAAACTGCACGACCTGCCAAACTTTCTGAAAGTTTTTTCATCACATTCCACTGCTGCGAACCTGTCATGAGATATTGACCCGGGCGACGGTCCTTTTCTAATGTTCTTTTTATGGCGGACACGAGTTCGGGAGCGTACTGAATTTCATCGAGAATGAGAGGGGTTTTGCGATTCCGCAAAAAAAGATCTGGATCAGCGCGAACATTCTCAACATCAACTGTTGGATCAAAAAGAACATGGGGAAGGTCCGGAAAAAGATGAGTCAAAAGAGTGCTTTTTCCCACTTGACGAGCTCCTGTGACAACCACAACAGGAAAGGTTTTGAAAAGTTCTTTGAGTTGCTTCTCTTGAGCCCGTGGAACATATTTCATATCGATATCTTATGATATGATCATAAAATATCAAGGATTAATTTTTTAGTGAAAACCGTCTCAAAGAACTTATCCCCGAAGTGAAAGAAGTGATCCAGGTTTAAAATCCAAAATCGAGTGCTACCTTCAAAAGAATATCACTATACTGATAGATGACTGAATTGGTGATCGGTGTTGTCACATCCCCATGATGCTCTTCATAAGAAATAATATTTCCTTGGGCATCCCATTTATTTTCAAATGAATAGGTCACGGGACTACTGAGATCGCGCGAATGATATTTATAGAACCGCCATTGACGATCTGCAATATTTCGTTTCCAAACGTGCGGAAGTGTTTTGTACAGAGGATCATATTCCCACTCTTCTGATTCTTGCACTGCTCCTGCAAGCTCTCCTTGATGAAACTTTCGTGTCATCATATTTCCCACTTCATCGTATGTCATTTCCGAAGTGCTCATGACGCGAGAGGAGAGATCTCCTTGACGCCATTTTTCGATCACGACATTTTGATGTTCATCATAACTTCGTTCAACCGATTCGATCACAGAAGACGTCACATCGCCATTATAGCTTTGCTGCACACTCCAACATGCAAAAGAATTACCCCACCACAAACCGCCAGCCTCTTCAGCCGTCATCTCTTTGTTTGGGCAGCTTGCCATCACATCTACTTCATAACTCCACTCATCAGCAATGGTGACAGGAGAACTCAGATCTCCATGTAAATGACGTTTTGAGATCAACAAATTTCCATGCTCATCGAAAACGCGCTCTGCTGATTCAGTGACAGCAGAACTCAAATCTCCATTATTATGAACTTTACGTGTTATCCAATAACCTTCTTCTTCAAAGTTGTCAGAACGTGAAATTTTTATGAGCGGCCAATTGATATTTCGAGCATCATACGTCCATTCAAGGGAACGAAGAACAGGAGAGGCCAGATCGTCTTTGTGTACTTTCAGTGAAAGCTTGTTCCCTTGCTCATCATACGTGTGTTCTTCTGAAGCAGTCACGGCGGCGGTTTCATCTCCATCGCGAAACTGCAAAAGAATAAGCAACCCTTTTTCATTGTAGTCGTAACTGCGAGAAGCAAGAACAGGAGTTGAAAGATCTCCATCGCGTTCCTTTACAAAAAGAATCCGCCCCTTTTCATTATAAAGCGATTCGCTACTTTCAAGAACACGACCATGTTCATCCCCTTCGCGTATCACCTCAATCATTTTTCCTCCACCTTGAGGTGTAGGTTGCCATTCGTAGAGATATGTTTTTATTTTTCCGGACAAACTTTTTTTGATCATACTTGGGATGGAACCATACAGACCATCGCAATTAAAATCGCTCCTATAATCGAGAGCATCGGGAATCGTACTTTTCGGATTAATATATTTATCGTGATCATCGCAATCTGTGTTATCAGCCACTCCAGGCGCTGGATTTTCATCTGTTGCCACCACTTCTTTTGAAGGATCTCCAAATCCATCGCCATCCGCATCTGCAAATCGTCCACCACTGCCATCGAGCCTACTTAAGTTTCCTAAAAGGCCATTTCCGGTCGGTTTTGTCCCTTCACAGCTCGTGAGACTAACACCAAGCCCTATGAGCATTCCCATTAAAAACTTCATTTTTTTCTCATTTCGATACATTCAAAATGAAAGAGAGCAAATTTCATGCCATAAAAAGCAATGCAAAAACAATTCATTGAATCGCGCTTTTGGTCTCAAAATGAAGAAGTCAAGTCAAAAAAATGACAGCAGAGAAAAGAGGAGGTGACTTGAAAAAGTGGATCTCTTCCGTCATAATCCAGAAACAATGAAGGAGGATGATATGAAACCAAAACTGAACTATCAGCAGATGCATCAAAAAGCCAAACGGCTTGTGGAAGAAAGTGTGCAATTTTTAGGGGAAAGTTATCATACTGCTGGTGCGGTGATGGGAAAAACAATGCAAGCGACGAAATTACATTATCAAAGTAGGAGAGATCATCTCGCGCTTTATCGAACGCTTCATGATTTGGGAGCTGCGGTGACAGAAGAGATGCGACATCAATCAGGCGAACAACTTCATATCACCACTCCCATCAAAGGACTTTTTGGTCGTATCATCGAGTTGGAAAAAGAGATTGCGGAAGCAGAGAAAAAAATTTCTTCTATCACCATTGTGGCCAAAGAATCCAAAACGAAAAAAAATTCCTCTCCTCTTAAAAAAGAGGAATCTTCACGAAAAGGCACACACGATCACGATGACACAAAAGCTTAAAGTCGATTTTAATGGTCTTCCTCTTGAAGTTGAAGCAGGGACACCAATTGTTTCACTCTTGAAAGACCATCCACATCCAGGCTCTTTTCCTCCTCTTGGAGCAGTCGTCAACCAGCGTCCCGTTGGTCTTTCTTATGAGCTTAGAGCGCACGCACACATCACCACCATCGATTTTTCTTCGCGTGAAGGAATGGATATCTATCGACGCACCGCTTCTCTTATTCTTTACGCAGCCCTGCTCAATGTCGATCCGAAAGCGCGGATTGTCGTTGGTCAATCGCTTTCACCCACGGCTTACTTTTTTGAACTTCCGGGGAAAAAGGTAGATCCCCTTTTTCTCAAACATCTTCAAGAAGAGATGCAACAACTTATCAAAAATGACCTTCCTATTTTGATTGATCGAACTTCTGTTGAAGATGCGGCACAACGACTCAAAACGATTCAAGCAGAAGATCAAATTAAATTGCTGTATCAACTTAGAGTCCCGGAAGCGGTTCTTGTGCACGTAGCAAAATATGTAGGACTCGTGCATGGGCCTATTGCCCACCGAACAGGAGTCATCGAACAGTGGAATCTTTTTTCGTATGAACATGGACTTGCTCTCGATTTTCCTGATGAAGCGGGAAACATTACGACCAAACTTCCACCACAACCAAAACTTTTTGCGGCTTATGTGGAAACGAAACGCTGGAATGATCTTGTCGGTGTTTCTACTGTGGCCGATTTTAATGAACATTGCATGCAAGGAGACATTGCTGACTTGATCCGTATTTCCGAAGCATTGCATGAGAAAAAAATTGCGGCAATCGCTGATCGTATTGCAGCACAACCAGAGATCAAACTCATTCTGATTGCAGGACCATCATCGTCGGGGAAAACGACGTTTGCGAAACGTCTGAGCATTCATCTCAAAATTCACGGCATTAACCCTATCGCGATTTCACTCGATAACTACTATCGCCCTCATAAAGAGACGCCGCGCCATCCTGATGGATCGTTCGATTATGAACATATCGACGCCCTTGACCTTCCTCATTTTAACCAAAACCTTTCAGCTCTTCTCGAAGGAAAAGACGTGGAACTCCCCACCTATTCTTTTCAGATCGGTGAGCGTCTTGCTCACAAAGCAAAACGTATTCAACTGCAAAAAGGCCAAGTGCTCATTACCGAAGGGATCCACGGTCTCAATGAACGCGTCAGTGAATCTATTCCGCACGCACAAAAATTTAAAATCTTTGTTTCTGCACTGACACAACTTTGTATCGACAATCATAATCGTATTTTTACGACCG
>MGRM01000006.1:28975-105781 GCA_001798185.1 Deltaproteobacteria bacterium RIFCSPHIGHO2_02_FULL_44_16
TAATTCAGCTCTCGTCTATGAACACGCTGTGCTCAAACCCTTCTCGGAACGTTTTTTGATGGAAGTTCCTCGCAATCATCCTTCGTTTATTGAAGCGATGCGTCTTGCTCGTTTTTTCAATCTTTTCATTCCCATCCTTCCGATCGAAGTCCCGCGAACATCGATCATACGTGAGTTTATTGGCGATAGCGCTTTTCGATACGGATAAAAAATTTCTCAAAAAAATAGCACGAGAAGAAACTTCAGCTCCTTTCTCAACCGATAATAACAGTGAGAGTGAAGTTCACATACACTGCTTGGGGAGAGATAAAGGAGCTCCTATGAGCAGAACAAGGATTCTCACCACCACGCTTCAAAAAGAGAAGATTCAAATCGAAGTCACGGAAATTCCTCGAAATAAAATCGAAACAACAAGTGAAGCAAATGTCTGGAACGGCGCTTATGACCTCTATTTATGCGCTGAAGAGAGTTGTTATCACGCAACTGTACCCAAAGGATCACTTTCTATGGCCAAACTCTTTCAAGCTTTTAGCGCTCAAGTAGAACAACGGCGTTCAGAAAAAATTACTTTCTATGATGAAGAGGGGAAAGCGTACCGACTTCTTCAAATGGATAATGGCGCAGAACTTTCGACCGAGAAAAAGCGCCAGCTTGAAGAACTTGAAGCCATGATGAAACGATAAAGGAATCTTATGTCAGTGCCCAAGCCAGGACCCATCAACAGCTTGGGGGGAGAAGCCACATCGGTTTCGGTAGAGAGTGACGCTCTTTTGATAAAAGAAAGAGCTTCGAAGGAAGAAGAGAGTTTTCCACCGACTGTGCAAGGAACGCTCACCTCTTCACTTTCAGCACGTGTCAGACGCTTTCGTGCTGAAGCAGCCTGGATGCTCCAACCTCTCCTTCGACTCGCAGAAACTTATTACGCACAAGCCACAAGTTATCGCGCCATGCTCGATCAAGGATATAACATGATCTATGGTCCCTCTGTCGATGTCGCTTCAGGAAGCAAAGAAAAACGAGAACAGTCCACACTCTGGAAACAAAATCGCATTCATACATGGCGCCCCGATATCGCCACTCTTTTCGGAAGTCTCACGGTTGCATCGACGCAGAACACCAAGAATCCCGGATTTTTCATTCTCAAACATGCTCCAGGATATGGAACACTAACAGGAAGCCTGGAATCGTGCATGAACTTTGCCGTCGATGCTCGAAGCAGCGATGAAATCCTACGTGACGTGACACCCTTTCGAGAGATGGTCGAGCGCTTTGGACCACGACACGTGGGGGTCATGGTTTCAGGTGTGGTCGTTCCCGAACTTCATCTCGAAGAGAGTTCAGGAGGACCGACTCCATTCGCTCTCTCCTCCCGTGGCATCGCATGGCTCCGAAAAGAACTTGGAGCGTACGGGAAAGAGGTCGTGGTGATTACGGATGACATGGGCGCTCCCGTATTTTTTCCTTATTATAAAAAGATGCTCGGGAAAAAATCGAATGAGTTTGTGTTTCAACAAGAGCGATGGCGCTATCTTCTCAAACAACTCACGAACGCGGATGTGGATATGATGGTGTATTTCGATGCGCCTCCCACGCAGCGCTTGCAAACCTACCTTGATATCGGACGTGAGCTGCTTGCTTCTGGTGAGATTACTCGAGAACAATTGGAAAAATCGGTCTTTCGCATTCTTGCGGTCAAACGACGCATGTATCCCTCTCATTCGCGATTACAAGACCTCCATCAAACGGTCAAAGCCATGAGGGTCGAAGAACTCTTAGCGCAAAAACTTGTTCTTGCGGGAGCTTGGGAGGGGAGTTCAACGCCCGAACGTCTTCGAGAAATCAAAGAGGCAACAGTCATGGGCCTTGGGGGGCTCAGTTTTGAAGGAACACAGGCCCTGATTCATCTGGTTCAGCCGATGATACTCAAGATGAGTGAAGAGGGAGTCATCCCCCCTTTTCTTGCAAACAATGCCTCACGAGAGCTCGAAGATCATCTTCATGGGGATGAACCGGGATACGTTTCAGAAAGTGTGGTCATCCGTGAATTCACCGCCATCATGGATCGTTATTTTCCAAATGCTTCACCCTCTTCTCTTCTTCACGAGATCTTTCTCGATATTGCCTCGTCACCTCCAAAATGAATTTCGGATTCTCCTTGCAGGACCAGAAGCATTCTCCTAAAGATCAGCTTCATCCATCTTCAAGGAGGAATTATGATGCCAGCAGGAATCAATCTTACACGGAAGCAAATTGGCTTTATCTCCATCGCGATCGCTCTTTTTATTCTCTTCACCAAAGCAGTGGTGGTCATTCCTGCAGGACATGTCGGTGTCATGACACTTTTCGGAAAAGTCTACGAACAGAGTCTGCGGGAAGGTATTAATGTCATTAACCCTCTCGTCAAAGTGCATAAAATGAGTATCCGCACAGAACAAATTACTGAGGATGCTACAGTCCCCTCGAAAGAAGGCTTAACGGTTGGTGTTGATTTCTCGGTTCTCTTTTCTCTCGATCCGGTCAAAGCGCCGGAAGTCTATCGTACCGTGGGACCAAACTACGTGAGCATCATTGTCACACCACAAATTCGTTCCGTCATTCGTGGGGTGACCGCAGAGTATGAAGCAAAAGCGCTCTATACTGCTGAGCGAGAAATCGTCACCGAAAAAATGTTCACGCAACTTCAACCGATGATTGAACAACGTGGTATCCGAATTGAAAAGGTTCTTATTCGTGCTGTGAAGCTCCCACCAATTCTTTCCACTGCAATTGAAAAAAAATTAGAAGCAGAACAGCAAGCGCAGCAGATGCAGTTTGTTTTGCAACGCGAAAGCCAAGAAGCAGAACGAAAACGAATTGAAGCCAAGGGTATCTCTGATTTCAATAGTATTGCATCACAAGGACTTTCAGAATCCATTTTAAAACTCCGCGGTATTGAAGCAACCCAAGCGCTTTCGAAAAGCGACAATACAAAGGTTGTTATTATTGGATCCGGGAAAGAAGGTCTGCCGATCATTTTAGGACAACAATAAAGAGAAAAATCTCTCCTTGACGATATGCATAAAATATGCATAATGATCTGCATGAGAACAACCCTCAATCTCGATCCGGAACTCATCGAAAAAGCCAAATCTTTAACAAGAATCCGCGAAAAAACAGCGCTTATCCACGCTGGCCTTGAAGCGCTTATCGCGAAACATGTGCGGGAACGTCTTATCTCTCTTGGTGGTAGCGAACCATTGCTTCGGCCTGTCAAACGTCGCCGACGTTCAAAACATCAAAGGACATCATGATCCTGGTTGATACGTCGGTGTGGATCAATCATTTTCGGCGTACCGACTCAAAACTAGTTTTTTTGCTTCAGAATGATGGAGTGCTCATTCATCCGTTGATCATTGGAGAAATTGCGTGTGGTCATCTCAAAAACCGTTCTGAAATTCTTGACCTTTTAATGCGACTTCCAAAAACCCTGATAGCCACTGATGAAGAAGTCTTAGCCTTTATTGAACATCAAAAACTTTTTGGAAAAGGACTTGGATTTATTGACATTCATCTCCTTGCTTCAGCCAAGATGACCAAAGTGAAACTTTGGACGTTCGATCAGCTCCTTCATAAATACGCGGAAGAATTTGCATCGATCTAATTTGATTTTACTAACCGTATCCTTTGACGAAGGCCGTAATCAAAGGGACGTAAAATCGGAATGTCGATCATGAGAAGACGCTGCATCACTGGATCTCCGCGAAACTCCGACTTGATCTCCTGAGCGTATTCAAAACTCATGAGCACTTCTTCGATGCAGTAATCAATATATTCATGTTCATCTTCATCGCTCTGTCCACACTTCTCAGCTCGTTCAAGAAGAAGGGTTGCAAGGGTGGCACAAAAATGCGCTTCGCGTTCGCGTTGAAGTTTTAAAAAATGATCGGTTAAAAGCCGGCCAATAATGGTTCGGAGATCACCGATAATGTCACGAAGCACAACGATCGATTTTCCAAAACCTCTTTCCACTAAATAAAATTCAAACATCTCGAGAAGATTTTTGACTTCGTCTTCGGTCGAGAGAAGAGAGCTATCGAGAACCACTTTTTGGAGTTTCCCTGACACGGCGCCAGTATAACACGAAGTGCTTTCCGTATGAGAAACATTTTTACCAGTTTATTTTCGTTTGTCGATGGAGACATACGGCTGAAGTTCAGGACCTTCATAGATCGATTTTGGTCGAATGAGCCGATTCTTATCGAGCTGCTCAATAATATGAGCGGTCCAACCGCTCATACGCGCAATGGCAAAAATCGGAGTATACAAAGGAATCGGAATTTCCATTTGATAGTAAATCCAAGCCGATGGCAAATCGACATTCGGATAAATTTTCTTTTCACGCACCATGACCTCTTCCATGGTTTGCGCCATGTCATACCATTTCATTTCTTTCTTTGACGTCGCATAAATCTTTCCGAGTTCTTTTAATGTGGGAACGCGGCTATCCCCTGTTTTATAAACGCGATGTCCAAATCCCATGAGCTTTTCTTTTTTTACAATCGCCTCCAAAATATATTTTTCCGCTTTTTTGGGATCGCCAATTTTCAACATCACTTCCATCGCTTTTTCATTGGCTCCGCCATGCAGCGAACCTTTGAGCGTTCCAATGCCTGCCACAACCGCACAATACATATCTGCAAGCGTTGATGCTGTCACACGACACGCAAACGTCGAAGCATTAAAACCGTGTTCTGCATAGAGAATGAGAGAAGCATTAAAAACTTTTTCTGTTTCAGGTGTTGGAATTTCGCCATGTAACATCCAAAGAAAATTTGCGGCATAGGAAAGATTTGGATCGGAAGAAATGGGTTCTTTTCCATTTTGAATTCTCCATCCTGCTGCAACGATTGCTGGCGTAAATCCCATAAGTCGTGTTGCTTTTCGGATATTCGCATCGTGTGAAAGATCATCGAGATCCGGATCACTTCCTGATAAAAATGAAATGCCCGTGCGAAGTCCATCCATGGGATGTTTTGTTTTGGGAAGTAAACCGAGCATATCAATCAGTTCACGATGAAGATGCATGTGTACTTTGATTCGCGCTTTAAAATCATTCAGTTCTTTTTTTTTGGGAAGATGACCGACAATTAAAAGATATGCCACTTCTTCAAAAGAAGCTTTCTTCGCGAGCTCTGTCGCATCATAACCACGCAGTGTTAAGACCTGTTTTTCAGGATCAACGCGTGAAATGCTGCTCACGCCTGCAATGACTCCCTCGAGTCCGGGACTATAGTTAGGATATTCTTTCTTTTCTGGCATTTCTTACTCCTTTTCAAAACCGCGCGAGGGTAAGGCTTTCGCAGGGTATCTCGAGGCAAATTTTATCAGCCGGGATATCATAAATAAAATTTCCGAGAGCTAAGCAAACGCTGTGGGACGACCCACAGCGGAGCGGCCCGAGAAAGCTTACCCGAAGCAGGTTTTGAACATGTAATACCTTATGGATTATATTTCAAGAGTTTATACAGCTCTTGTCGTGTCTGCATCTTTTCTAATATCCCTTTTTGCGTCCCTTTTTGCTTCAGCTCGACAAGAGCCTGCTGCATGGACTTGGCAGCGACCCGAAAAAGGGTCATGGGGAAAATAACCATGTTCATACCAAGCGCTTCAAATTTTTTAATCGACAGATACGGGGTTTTTCCAAACTCAGTCATATTTGCCAGGAGAGGAATTTTTATGGCTTGGCGAAATGCAGCAAATTCTTTTTCACTCGTCAGAGCTTCCGTAAAAATCGCATCTGCTCCTGCATCTTCATAGAGTTTCGCTCTTTTGAGAGCCGCATCAAAGCCTTCAACAGCCGCGGCATCAGTCCTTGCGATCACCAGAAAATTTTTATCTTTTTTCGTTGTGATCGCTTTCTCAATTTTTTTCCCCATCTCTTTCGCAGAAATAAGCTTTTTTCCTTCAAGATGACCACAACGTTTGTCGGTTTGCTGATCTTCAAGATGAATACCGGCAACACCACTTGCCTCAAATGTTTTGATCGTTGCTGAAATATTTTCAAATCCTGTATCCGCATCGGAAATGCCGGGGATGGAAACAGTCTGATCAATACGGCGTGCATGCTCGGCCGCTTCTGGAAGCGTCGGAATGCCGATGTCCGGGACACCGAACACAGCGTTCGCAAGGCCCGCACCTGAAATGTAATAGGCCGAAAATCCTGCTTGTTCGATGAGTAAAGCGGAGTAAGCGTTAAAGGCCCCGGGCATGATCACGAGACCTTTGTGAAGCAACTTTCGAAATTGAGACGTTTTAGTGTTCATTTTTCTTCTTTTAGCGTGACAGGATCTGAACGCAAGCAAAAGTAACCGATGGGGGTAGTCAGGGGGAGAGCTAGGATCTCCCCCTGACTTTAGCGAGTCGCGGATTCACTCCGCGCGAGCGAAAAGTGGAGCGAATATGTACAGAATGTTAAAAAACGCTCCACTTTTGAAACAGCGGTTCGCACTCCTCTTCAAATAACTTACCGAAAAATCAGGCTCTTGCACATTTGGCATGTTGGCACGCGATTTGCTTTTCTCCATTTCACAAGAAGCATCACACAGAAAGGAGTTTGAGATGTCAGAACAAAACATGAAAGACGTTTTTCAAGTTTTAGATGGTCAAGGAAAAGAGGGAAAAGCAAAATGGATTCGTATTGGAGCAGCATTTGTCAATCGCGATGGCTCGCTCAATGCCTTTCTCGATGCATTTCCCCGAGACGGAAAAATTCACATTCGTGATCGCAAACCAACTCAAAAGGAGGAGTCATGAGGTACAACGTAAAACGATGTTTCATTATCAGTACAGTTTTTCTGTTTGTCGGAATTGCAACATTTGCACAGGGAGCACAAAACAAAAGTCTTACAGGGCAAATTAATGTGAATACTGCATCTCTCGAGCAACTGATGCAACTCCCCGGCATCGGTCAAGCAAAGGCTGAAGCCATTACAAAAGGAAGACCCTACAGCCAGGCTTCTGATCTTCTCAATGTCAAAGGCATTGGAGAAAAACTTTTAAGCCAACTCAAACCGTTTGTAGTTGTGACCGGAAATACAACGCTCGCAACATCTTCCACTCCTACTCCGTAAACCCTGGCGCAGCAAGGACGGGGGAATGCATCCTCCTCCTTGTAAGAGCATTTCACGGTGACGAGCAAAAGCTCGTCACCTGATGCTCGTTTTCTTTCTCCTTACTTGTGAGGAAAAAGAAGAACTGGTCACAAATTGTGACCGGTTCAACGTGTTGATTAATCCGATCGGTTCACAGCATAATCAGCAACAGCAACAAGAGCTTCGCGCTCAATGGAGGGTTTAAAAAGAGCCAAATGGGATTTGGCTTTTTCGGCATATTGTCTGGCAAGATCAAAAGTAGCTTCGAGTGCATTATATTTTTTGAGAATAGAAAGGACGAGCGCGAATTGAGTATCAGAGAGATGATCCGAAATGAGGGCTTCTCGAATAATATTGGATTCCGTAGCATCGGTCTGTGTGAGCGCAACGATCAACGGATACGTGAGTTTTCCTTCACGCAAATCTCCACCAGCTTTTTTGCCAAACGTTCCTTCATCAGAATCATAATCAAGAGCATCATCCGCAAGCTGAAATGCGATGCCCAAATCCACACCGTAACCTCGAAGAGCAGACGAAAATTGTTCGGAGACATCAGCCGCGATCGCTGCTCCTTCAGAACAACTCGCAAAAAGAGCGGCTGTTTTATGGCGTACGATTTTTAAATATTCTTCATGGCTCATCGTCAGATCGTGATGACGACCGATCTCTAACAGTTCACCTTCCGTAAGCGCGGAAATAGAACGAACCACAAGTTCTAAAAGTTTTTGATGTCCATAAAAAACCAGAAGCGATGTTGCTTTCGTCCAGAGAAAATCTCCCACCAACACGCTGACTTGGTTTCCCCACTTCGCTTTCGTGGAAGGTTTTCCACGACGAAGAAGAGCGTCATCGACCACATCATCATGAAGAAGACTTGCGGTATGCAAAATTTCAAATGAAGCTGCGAGTCGGGGTCTCGCTTCATCATTAAAACCGACGAGTCGCGAACAGAGTAAAAAGAGCGCTGGGCGAAGACGTTTGCCACCGTTTTGAATCACATACTGTGACACATCCGTGATGATCGGAAGTTCAGAGCGAAGATGAGTTTTTAAGACCTCTTCCACCGCCACAAGTTCATTCTTAATCGAAATGTAGAGCGTTTCAAGCATGGGGGGTTTCGTGCCGCACCATCGTCTCCTTGTCAATCAGCAAAAGGAATGTTATTTCAAACACAATGAAAGCATGTCTTGTGGTCCACGGCCTCACCGGAACACCAGCAACTGTTGCGAGTCTCTCTGTAAAACTTGCTGCACATGGTTTTAACGTGGTGACGCCGCGGCTTGCTGGACATGACACTCTTAAAAACCTCGAAAGAGTTACGTGGCAAGAATGGTATCAATCTGTTCTCGATGCCTATCAGAGCCTTCGACAAGAAACCGATCAGATCTCTTATGCAGGTATTTCTCTTGGTGCGCTTCTTGGTCTTCATCTTGCCGCAAACGAAGGGAAAGAACTCCGAGCTTTAGCTTTACTCTCAACCCCTTTCCATCTCAATTTTTTGAACACATTTCTTATTTATTTGGTCCGTTATACACCTTTGAGATTTTTGATCACATCAGTGGCAAAGGATCCCCTACGAAGTGTTGCAGATCCTGAAGGACGAAAGTTTTATATGGAACATTCACTGAAACGTATACCTGCTCATGCAACCTATGAACTTATCGATCTTCAACGAAAAATACGGGAAGAACTTCCACATATTAAAAATCCTCTCCTTCTGGTGCATGCTGATCATGACCAAGTCTCTCCTTCTTCAAATGTTCGCATCATCAAAAAATTATGTGGTTCACAGCATATTGAAATCGCTCGTTTCCCACGATCACACCACGTCATGACACTCGACTTTGAAAAAGAATTGGCGGCAAATGCTACTTTAGAATTTTTTAACCGATTTACTTCGGCAATCCATGTCCCCACAACGCGATAAGCGGCGAAAGATCTGCTGTCATCTGAAATGTCGTCCCTTCTGAAAAAAGAACAGTAGAATTGAGCACAGAAGTAATGGATGGATTGTCTTGATGTTGAAGAAGAAGGAGTGATTTAAAACCGGAAAGGAAAAGTTTTAACGCCTCTACTTCTTCGAAGCTGCTACAAGGAACTTCGGCTTGCAATTGTTTTCCATCATTGGAAAAAAATCGTGCTTCATGCAGCGAAGCAAATTGATGAGGAAGAATTTTTTGGAGTCGCGGCACAAAAAGAATGCGACCAAAAAGAAACGCATTTCCTTTTTGTTGAAAAAGAGACTTCTTCGGGATATCAGAAAAAAGTTTTAAGATAACATCGTGCGATCCAATAGCCCAGTGGGCTCGATCCAGAAAAGCAAATGCGAGAGGCGCTTCAGATTCCTTTTCAAAATAAATTTCTGCTTTTCCGACGTCATGTTTTTCAAGAGTAATTCCTTCGGCAGTTGCTGCTTCTTCAATCATTTTTTTCAACTGATCCGGATCAAAAGCTCCTTGCATGACGACCGCTGCTTGCGGTTTATCCGCTTCATCATAATGCGCAATGACTGCAAGCATGCCAATATCCGTCGATTCCAAAAAAGGTTGAACAACACCGTTTGCAAAACTATCTCGACGCATCACATCGCTCAGAAGCGCAGAAAGAAAGGTGTCTGCTCGAATGAGATTTAAATCTAAGACCGTAACCAGAGCAGTATGATCTGGAATCCAGCGATGTAAACGCTTCAGTTTTTTTTCAGTCGACTGATGAACCAGCTCAGAACCATCTTTGAGATAATCACGGGCATTACGAAACACGAGCAGCGTCGCACCAAGCAGAAAAATGGCGAGAAGAATTCGGACAAAAATCTTACGTTGGTTTTGCATAAATCCATGCCTCCACAAAATGAGTCAGAACTTCTCGCGCTTTTTTGGCACTATACATGAGTTCGGGAAGTTTGAAGATCTGTTTTGGATCTGCAGCTAAAAACTTCAGAAATGGGAGTGGTTTTGGTCGGCCCGCACTGTCAAGCGTCCCCTCAACTGCAGGCAATTCACATTCAAGAGGATCAAAAACAGAACGGACAACACAGGCAGGAATGTCATATTGAAGCGTTAACTGGAGAAGAGAAAAACTTTCCATATCGACCGCAATGGCGCTCTCCGAAGTTCCAAGAAAAGCTTTTTCGTGTTGACGGCGAACCACGTGAGGACTGGTCACAATTTTTCCTTGTCGATAGCGAAAACGATGTTCTTCACAAAGCGACACAGCTTTTTTTACCTGCAACGCATCGAGAACGATCTCTTCTCCTTTTGGAAGAACACTGATGGTGTCAGCAATCACCAAATCCCCAACATTCAGTTCTGGATCGGTTGCCCCGCAAAAGCCGATTCCAAGAAGAAATCCGGGATGATAACGTTCAAAAAACATCGGAAGCGCTTTTTCGACTCGATGAGATCCCACACCACTTCGCACTAAAACCACATCATGTTCACCCATCCGTCCTTCAATGAATTGGCACGACTCGTCATCGTGAGAAATTTCAATTTGCATCTTCTCCCGAAGCGATCGAATCTCCTCTTCAAGTGCGCCCACAATGGCAAAGGCAACTTTCTGCATGCAGTCCTTGTAGAGGTCTCCGGCTGAAGAGTCAATGAGGCTTGCAAACTCTTATGGGCTATGAACGTATCTTCACTATTATGCAGCACACAAAATCAAAACAAGCCTATGAACATGCGAAGCGTTTTTTCCCAGGTGGCGTGAACTCTCCTGTTCGCGCTTTTGGATCTGTCGGTGGCACGCCCCCTTTTATTCTCAAAGCACAAGGTTCGCATCTTTGGGATATCGATGGAAATGAATATATCGATTACGTGGGATCGTGGGGTCCTGCGATTTTAGGACACGCGCATCCCAATGTCAGCGCCGTGCTCACGCATGCAGTGACAACAGGAACGAGTTTCGGTGCGCCAACGCTTCTGGAAACAGAACTTGCCGAACTGATCACACAAGCGCTCCCTTCGATGGAGATGCTTCGTTTTGTCAACTCTGGAACCGAAGCGACGATGAGCGCCCTTCGACTTGCGCGCGGTGTCACAAAACGAAAGAAGATTTTGAAATTCGAAGGATGCTATCACGGTCACGCGGATAGTTTGCTCGTGAAAGCGGGCTCTGGAGCTGCAACTTATGGTGAGTCGACATCCGCTGGTGTGCCGGATATGCTCGCTCATGAAACGATTGTCTGCAGTTATAATGATCTCGAACGCGTCACAACCATCATGACGGAGATGGGAAATGAAATTGCCGCGATCATTGTTGAACCTGTGGTCGGAAATATGGGCTGCGTTCTTCCAGCATCGGGATTTCTAAAAGGGCTGCGCGATCTCACGACGAAACACGGCACGCTTCTTATCTTCGATGAAGTCATGACCGGTTTTCGTGTGGGGTTCACGGGAGCGCAAGGAAAATATGGGATCACTCCTGATCTGACGTGCCTTGGCAAAATTATCGGAGGCGGACTTCCTGTGGGTGCTTATGGGGGGAAGCGTCAATTCATGGAACAGATAGCCCCGCTAGGGGCTGTCTATCAAGCAGGGACACTTTCGGGAAATCCACTTGCCATGAGTGCTGGCATTGAAACGTTAAAACTTTTGTCGCATCCAGAAACCTATACAACACTTGAAGAGAAAACAGTGAAGCTGACTTCTGAAATCAGCCGTGTCCTGACACAAGCTGACATTGCACATCAGATCAGTCAGTGTGGATCGATGTGGACCCTCTTTTTTACAAAAAATCCTGTGATTGATTTTGATTCCGCATCAAAGGGAAACAATGATCGCTTCAAACGTTTTTTTCATGCCATGCTTGATGAAGGCATTTATCTTCCTCCTTCACCTTATGAAGCAGCGTTTATGTCGCTTGCTCATACGCAAAGTGATATTGAGAAAACATTAGAAGCTGTACAAAAGTGGATTTCGCATGAATCAAAATAGAAATTCGACTTATGTCGCCTTTGGCATTTACGGAGCTGTCGGTTTTCAGCTTGCAGCTTCTGTGATTGTTGGACTTCTGGGTGGAGCATGGATCGATAAAAAAATCGGCTCCTCTCCATGGCTCGCCGTCCTCGGACTCACTCTCGGTTTTGTCGGAGGGCTTTGGAATATGATCCGCATTCTTAATTGGCATAAGCAAAAGAAGGATTCAGATGACAGTTCTCAAACCTCTTGAACAAAGATCCCTCCTCTTTGCCCTGATCGCTATCATTATATGTGCTCTCAGCGGTGGAACGCCTTCGGCGCTTTCAGCTTTAGCTGGCAGTAGTCTCATGTTGATGAGCCTCCTTTTCTGGCGCTATGCGATTACGCAGTTTTTATCTGGCCAAAACTCCTCAAAAATCCTCGTTTTTTTCCTTTCTCTCTTAAAAATGGCCGGAATGACATGGGCTATCTGGTATCTCATCATAAAAATCTCGATTGAACCCCTTGCTTTTTTAATTGGCTTATCCTCTATAGTGGCCTCCCTTTTCTTCAGCATGTTCCAATCACAAGGAACAAAGGAGTCGTAAACCGTGTTTAATTTGTTTCTTTGGCTCGGCACCCATCTCGGAATTTCTCACACCTGGATGGAACATCATCTCCATCAAGTGACGGCTACATTTGTCACGAGCGTCATCGCTCTTTTGAGTTTCATTGCCTGGCAACGTCTGCGGCATCCTGAAAAGTGTCTCGTTCCTCAAAAGAAACTGACTCTTTCAGGACTTTTTGAGTTTATGGTTGCATCACTCCTGAAACTGATGCGCGATGTGATGGGAGAGCGAGCTGATCGCTATTTCCCACTGATCGGATCTCTCTTTATCTATCTCCTTTTCTCAAATCTTTTGGGACTTATTCCGGGATTTTTGCCACCAACGGAAAATGTAAATACCAATCTCGCATGTGCCTTGGTAGTTTTTGTTTATTACAATGTGGTTGGCATTAAAGAGCAGGGAATTAAAAATTACATTAAGCATATGGCTGGCCCGATCATCTGGTTAGCGCCTTTGATGCTGGCGATTGAAATTATTAGCCATCTCGTACGACCGGCGTCACTTTCAATTCGTCTGTTTGGAAATATTACTGGAGATCATCTCGTTTTAGAAATCTTTAGTAATCTCGTGCCGCTGGTTGTCCCCATCATTTTTATGCTGCTTGGAATTTTTGTCTCGTTTATTCAGGCCTTTGTCTTTACGCTTTTGTCGATGGTCTATATTGCACTGGCAACTGAGCATGAGGCACATCATTAATAAGAGGATTACCAAAACTGATTCACATTTTCTCTCGGGGTACAGACGCTGCGGTTACGCTCCTCGCGTCTTCTGTTTCCATCGGCGCGATCTTTTAAATTTGCATCGACGCGCCTCAGTCAAAGGCCCCCTGCGAAAAAATCTTCACCAGTTTTGGTAAAGATAACAATTAAAACTTACTTACAAGGAGGAGAAGGATGAAACGAATGTTCACGTGGTTAGGGGGAGTTGTGGTATCGATGTTTGCATCAAGTGCAGCTTTTGCTGAAGAAGCAGCAGCTCAAGCAAGCAGCGGAAACATGGGATCAGCATTGGCAATTGCTGCTGGATTTGGCATCGGCATTGCTGCTTTCGGTGGCGCGCTGGGACAAGGCAAAGCAGCAGCAAGCGCCCTTGAAGGCATTGCTCGTAATCCAGATGCTGCTGGAAAAATCCAGACACCGATGATTATCGCATTGGCACTGATCGAATCACTCGTCATCTACGCTCTCGTCATTGCATTCTTATTGATGAACAAAATTTAGTTCAGTGCGCTCGTAGCTCAGTGGATGAGAGCATCTGACTACGGATCAGAAGGTCGCAGGTTCGAATCCTGCCGAGCGCGCAGAAAATTTGGCGCAGACAAATTTTCCCCGACGAACGAAGAACGTCAACGAATAACGGCGCCAAATTTCGTTTTTCGCTCACGTAATTCGTTCTTCAAGAAGAGAAAGTTCCTTTGTTATACAAAGCAACACTCATTGAGTTTACTCAGGCCTTCAAGGGCAGAAGAACATGGCTGCACGCAGATGTGGATGAGTCGGTTTCCCACTATCCCGGTGATCATGATTCAGATGCCATACACGTGGGAGTTTTTTTCAAACAAACCCTGTTCGTAGGAATCGGCTCATTATTGCCGGATTCCAATCATAAGCTCGTACGTCCAGGTGCTTGGCGTGTGCGTGGCATGGCGATAGCGCCGGAACATAGGGGGCACGGAGCTGGCGCTGTTTTGATGCAGCATCTGCTTGCCATAGCGAAGCAGAAAGGTAGGAGCGGATTGTGGCTAACCGGTCGCGAAGATTCCACCGGGTTTTACAAAAAATTTGGTTTTGAGACACAAGGCAAACCGGTTTCGCATGTTGTTGGCAAACTTTTTTTTATGCAAATGTCTTTATCGACAAAAACGTCCGAATGATCATAAAAAATCAGGCCGCCAGCTTGGCCATTTCAGCACACACCGCTCTAAAATCGTCGCCGAGCACGCAATCTTTATATCGAAATCCCAAAGCTCACCTTAAATTTCTCTTGCGACTTCCAATAAAATATGAGTAAATTTCGCTCTATCACAAAAAACTCATGTGTTTTTTACGATAAGGATTAAAAAATACATATGGAAAGATATATTAAACAAGGTGTTTTCAAGGATTTAAACAGAAAAATGGTTTTTGTCGGTGGTCCACGGCAAGTGGGAAAAACAACCTTTGCAAAGAACCTCTTAGAAACCTGGCCAGATCAACTCTCTTCAACCGTGCAACGTTATTATAGTTGGGATGATGATCGTGATCGCGAATTTTTGCTCGCTAAACAGCTCCCTTTTTCTCCTGGTCCAGTCATCCTCGATGAACTGCACAAATATCAAAGATGGCGTTGGCTTCTCAAAGCACTGTATGACAAGCGGGGAAATGAGTTGCAGATTTTAGTGACGGGGAGTGCAAAGCTTGATTATTACCGACGAGGGGGCGATTCTCTTCAGGGACGATATCATTATTACCGCCTCCATCCCCTTTCGCTCAAAGAACTCTCTTCGCAAACAACATCATCGCTTCGCGATCTGTTGATGTATGGCGGATTTCCCGAACCTTTCTTTTCAGCTTCAGAAACAGAAACGAGACGTTGGAGCCGAGAATACCGGTCTCGTGTCCTGCGCGAAGAGCTTCGAGACCTTGAAAAAGTGAATGATATTTCGCTGATCGAACGGATGGCGATACGCTTGCCGACGCTTGTTGGAAATCCTCTTTCACTCAATGCTCTGAGAGAGGATTTGCAAGTGTCGCATCAAACCGTCGTACGCTGGATGAATATGCTCGAACGACTCTACAGTATTTTTCGCATTTATCCCTTCGGAGCTCCCCATATTCGCGCCGTAAAAAAAGAAGCAAAACACTACCACTTTGATTGGGCACAAATTCCGGAAACAGGATTTCGTTTTGAAAATATGATCGCCTGTCACCTTTTGAAATGGTGCCATTTTTTTGAAGATACCGAAGGATGGGACATGGATCTTCGATATTTTCGAGATACGGATAAACGAGAAGTCGATTTTGTAGTGCTCAAAGAACGAACACCGATCCTTTTTGTGGAGTGTAAAATATCTTTTCAGGAAGCAAGCGGTCATTTGAAGTATCTCTCCAGAAAGTTTCCCGGTGTCGAGGCTGTGCAGATTCACTTCGACGGGGACGAAGATATCAAAACGGATGAGGGTATTCGACTTTGTCCAGCAGCAACATTTTTGAAGCGCTTTGTTTGATCCTGCTTGAAGCAAATATGGCGTGGCAATCCTGCCGTGCGCGCAAAGAAATTTTAAGTATTAAAACTCATCTGTCTTGTTGCGTTTTTTTCAAACACCTTTTTCGCCAACCATCCCCGTGAGAAAAACCAAAAACTTCTGCTCCAAGACAGAGGTCGCGTTGCATGCGGGTGTCATAGGTGTCGGAAGAATCAAGAAACAATCGAATTTCGTCTGCAGTGACTTTTCCGTCATTCTTGCCTTTTTGCGCTTCAGCATTTGCGTCGTTTGGTCGCTTTGCCTTGTCAATTCTTGTGAGGTAATCAACTTTTATAGGGAGTTTGGAACGATATGATACGAGGCCGTTAAGGGCAGCAATGATGTCGTCTCTTATATCAAATTTGTTTTGGGCAGTGATACCTCTGGAAAGCCTGTCCACTTCACGAACTTTACCGATCATGTGGAGAACGATTTTTAGAGGAGGAGAAAATTCATCGTTGAATTGAAATGCTTCATCGAGCGAAAGCTTTCGATCTCCATCTCCAAAGAATGATTCATACGTACGAAGCGCTGAAAAAGTTCCCGCTGGTGCGGAGGGAAATTTTTGTTGAAATGTTTCAGCATTTTTCAGGCTTATCCCCTCAACGCCTGTGTACTGCGTAAGGTCACTTCTAGAAAGATAGCCATCTGATTGGCCGGGACGTCTTTTCCCATTTACTCCATCAGGTGCTTTATCAAGCACATCAAGCATCGATGCAAACTGTCGGATAACGATATCAACCATTGGGTTTCCTCCATGCATTCTCGAATCATAATCGACCCTCTCTTAAAATAGTTGCTCCTTTTATCTTCTCGAGAAGACTGATTTCAAAAAGATTCCAACAAGTTAGATGAAAAAAAGATTTTTAAAATGATTCTTGAAGAGAGAACGAATCTGCATCATATTCTGCGCAACTTCTTGGACGCAATCACGATAAACGGATATGGCTGATAAAGTTCAAAATACAGTCATCATCGCAACAACCCTTCCTCCTCGTCAGGAACCAATATCAATCGAGGTTCCCAATGCCTTTACAGGAGAGCTCCAACAACAACCAACTCCTGAACAATGTCTTCAAATTTGTCAAAATGCTCTGGCGCAAATAAAAAAATTACGACTTCCAAATACTCCACCAGGGAAACTTCTCTCGCTTCCAGCTTTTGAAGCTTTGAGTTTTCCCGAGATACCAGTCGTACTAACGCCAGAGGATTTTTATGAATGCTTGCGCGGTCACCCCCAATTTACTCAGATCAATACATCTACTCAGGCCAATGTAGCAGATACTTCAGCACAGATTTGCTTTGGAATCAGTAAGGTACCCGAACCTCGGGAACCTGATCTCTTCCCTTTGAAAGATTTGCCCATAAGAGAAGTGCATCCGGAAAGAAAAAAAGAGGGAAAATGATTTCACACTTGTTTCAAAAACTGAGTCTTTATTTTTTCCTCCTCTTCTCCATCTCATGCGGATCAGGATTGATGTTTGACGAGGAACAAAATCCTGAAGTAGTTGAAGATATCTCTTCTGCAGCTGACGAACCTGTCTCCATGACGGCAAAAGACATGATTCCCTCAACGGAGGCAGATTTCTCCCTCAACACGGTCATCGGCATTGAAACCTCCAATCGTTTTTTGGCGGTTGCCCTCAAGCTTGAGGCAACGGATCAAGATTTTAGAGAAATCCAGACAAGCGTCCCTGAGTGTCGTGTGGGAGGCATGGTTCCTCTGGCAAAAATATTTCAGCTCGATTGCCAGTCGATCGTAGGCAACTTTGAGCAACTGAAAACAATACGCGATCGACTTGCGTCTCATCCAAAAATTTTAGCTGCAGCATTTGATTCAAGGGTTCATGGGAACTCTCTTCCTCCACATCCTCCAACGGTCTACCGAAACTGGAAAGATCCAAGTGGCCCAACATGGGGGCTTCGGGCCATCGGTGCTCCGCAAGCTTGGAGTCTCAATAATCAACTCAAAAAATTGAACCGCCCTCTGACGGAAGTCATGGTCATCGATATCGGCTTTTATCCTCATCCCGATCTTCTTCATCTTACTTCCATCGGAACTTCTGTTACGGAAACGTGTCCCCATCCTGCCGGCGCATCAGGTCTCGATAGGTGCGAGCATGGAACACTTGTCAGTGGGATCATTGGAGCGAATTGGGAGAACAAAAAAGATGTGGTGGGAGTCAGTCCTTTTGTCAACGTGCAGGCAGCGGACATAAGTTTGTTTGATGATCCAAATGCTTCAATAGGAGATTTTAGTGCTCCAAGCTTTCTTGACGTGGCCTCTGCAATTTCTGTTATTCATATCCTTCCATCCCGCCCTCGGATTGTAAATATGTCCATCAGCGATTTTCCCGATTGGAATACTTCCTGTTTTACCGTTCCAGGTTCTTCTCGCAAAGCTCGCTGTGACCCGCGCTTCATCAATCGCGTTCAGGATGGTGATGCCTGTGATCCGCATCTGGTGGAACAGGAGATACAAAGTAAGGCAAACATATTTGCACAAGTTATTGATCAATTGAACTTTAACTCTCCCAAAACTTTTTTTGTGGTTTCAGCTGGAAACGAATCGGGAATCGACTTTGCGCCAACCGAAATTTACTGTTCCGCTCAATGCGTCTCGGGAGGATCATGCCTCAAAAAAGGACTTGGCAATTTTCCTGCGGATTTGAATTCCTCCTTTACGAATGCCTTAATTCATCTTCCTGCAGGACAACATGGAATCGTGGTGGAGGCGCTTCAACCACTACGAAATCGATCTGCCTACAGTAATGTTGATAGCGGCGGTGTCTTTGCTCCAGCTGATGAAATCGCAAGCCTTGGGAAGAGTGGCAATACTTTCACTACTGTCATTCGTCCCTATGGCGGAACGTCGAGCGCCGCTCCTCACGTCAGTGGAGCAGCTGCCTTTTTGCTCGCAATTGAACCTGAGTTAAAGAATCAGGATATCAAGATTCTTTTAAAACAAAATATTGGAGGATTTTCCTGCGCCACAGCTCTTTCTCAAGCTGGAACATCGACCGCCACCATGGTCAATCTCTTCAAAGCTTCGCACTGCATTGATCTTCTTCTTCGTTTTCAAAATCCTACCGGCCGTCTCAGTGTTGGAGAGATGTATGCAGATGTCAGCGATGGAAGTGCTGATGGAAATGAAATCATTCCTCTTGATGACAACAGCTCTCCCATTTCCAACCGTTATCATGTTCCGACCTGGGGTGATGATGTCATTTCCATTCGCGACTTTCGTGTCTTGCGTGATCATCTTCTGCTTCATGAAGATGTTTCTTATCAATCTTCTGCGCAGGTTGTTGCCGCTCTTGCCGCCCAGAGCGATCGCCTTGATCTGAATGAAGATCTTGAAATCATCGATCTCACTTTTAATCCCGATGGAGAAAACTACTCACGCGCTGATTTTAATGGAGACGGGAAAATCAGCAGTTCAGCAACAACCTCTTTTGCGGGAAATCAACTCACTGATCTCGATGTTTTTCTTTTAAGTTACCGAAAAAATAGGGGCTATCAAAACGATCTTCCGTCATGGCCACCTGATGCTCTTGCGGGACTTTTGAAATCAGCAGATATCTGGATACGTCCGGATAGAGGTGTTGGAGATCTTGAAATCGAAATACAAGGAGATAGGGGAGTGATAGAGCCTGCTGATGTAAGTCCGCTCCGAGGAATTCGCATTCCATCGGGAACAACTGAGGCTGTTCTCACCACTCCAAGGCTTCTGAATCCAAAACTGCTTGTCACACAAGATTGTGATGATGTCCCGCGTCAAACAACGTATGAAATAGCACTGAATGATCTTGCACCTGGAGAAGACAGAGTCGTTCCGATTCCCACAAAAAACTGCAGCCGCTGGACGAGAAGGCGTGATGCCCCGAGCGGTAATCCGCGGTCTGTGGCCGTCGATTACAACGGCGGTGCTCAGACCATCAACATGGAAGAGCATCAATTCTTCCCCCCTTCCGGTTCATTTCCTGCCTTTGATGTTCTTTGGGACACCGACATCGATTGCGCTGCCAATACCTATACGAAAGTTGAATATGTCAATGGTCGGCCGAATAATCGACACTTTTTTTCGAACTACAGTCCCGGATGTCCCGTGCCTGATCTCCCCGGACTTCAGAGGGCCAATACCTTTAACGTTCACATAAGCTGCGACGGAGGATTTCAGAATAATCTCACTTTCACTCAGGATGACGGACAAAGCTATTCGTATACTTTGCCCAATGGGGTAAGCGAAACCTATCAGTGCATCGGGTGCCAACAACCCGACCTCTCACAAGCCTGTCACTGCGATCCCTCGCTTGCTGTGGGAAGTCTTGATCCATCCTTTATTAGCTGTCCCACATGCACGAACTGCATCCCGGAATTTCCTCGGCACCGGTGCACCTTCCAGAAGACCGTCGGTATACGAGCACTCGAACCGATCTGGTCCTTTTATAAGGAATTGTGGGCAGTCAGCTGTACTCCGCTTCCTTAAAGAATCATTGTTCTTTCCCATGTGCTGTCCGAAGGAAACGATTTCCTACAGACATTTTGTCTGCGATTACTCTTAATTTTACAGACATGTCGTCTGTATTTTTATGTTATTTACAGACACTTTGTCCGTAAAATACTTGCGCTTGTTTTCAAAGAGCGTAGAGAAATAGTCATGATTCCAGGAACACTTTTTCAATATACCGATCCTCGAGAAATTCTCGTTCAGATTTTTCAGGATAAAAAAGAGCGAAACCCAGCTTACTCGATTCGCGCATGGGCTCGTCAGCTCGGATTCAAAACGCCTTCCTATCTTTCTGATGTTCTACGAGGTAAAACTCCACTCAAACCGGAACTTGCCCTCAAAATTGCACGAATACTTGATGTCCCTGAAGACGAACGCCGCTATTTTGAAACACTTGTCTTTCATGCAAGTGCTTCAAGTGATGGTGAACGTGAATTCTACGAAGCGACACTGAAAAAATATCGACCAGATGAACAAATTAAAGAATTCAGCAATGACTTTTTCGATCGCGCAAAAAGTTGGGTTTATTGGCTTACCGATGAAATGATCTTTCTTAAAGATTTTCGAGAAAACTACGCATATCTTGCAAAGCGCATCGGCGATGATGTGACACCCCAGATGGTGGAAATTGCCATGAAGGAAGAAGAAGAAATTGGACTTCTTCAACGCAACAACAAAGGGGAAATCATTCGTAAGGAACGTTATTGGGTTCCCCTTCGAGATACCGTACGCAAACAAAATATCTATCACGAAAAAGTAAGACGAAAATTTGCTGAGCGCGCAGTAGATGCTTGTACATCGCAGCCTCCTGAAGAAACTTTTTTTCTTTCGAGTGCGCGACCGATTCGAAAAAAAGATATCCCAAAAATAAAAGAATTTTTGATGCAGATGATTCGTGATTTGACACAAGAATTTCAGCCAAAACAGGGAGATGCAGATGAAGTCTTTGCCGTAGATGTTTCATTCTTTCGTTTAACGCTTGGCGAACCAGAAAAATAAAAAGGGAGGAATGATGAAACGACATATAACTCTTCCAAACGCAATCGCACTGGCGGTGAGCCTCGTCGTGGGGACCGGTATTGTGAGTCTCATGGGACTCGCGCTTGAAGTAGGTGGACCACACGGTTCCATCTTTGGATGGCTCGTTGCTGCCCTTGTGATTACCCCTTTTCTTGTCATCTTCAGCCATTTAAGCGGGCGTTCCCAAAATAAAAATGGGCTCTCCGATTGTGCTGCTGAAGCACTCGGTGAAAAAGTTGGTCGAGGTTTTCACCTTCTTCTTCTCGTTCTCATCTTCATTCTTCTTCCTGTTATTGCGTTGATCGGTGCAACATATCTTCAGGAAGCTCTTGGGCTCACTGAAACGTGGCGTTCATTTCTTGCGATCGCGCTTCTCTTTGCTGCCACACTGATCAATCTTTTAGGAGCGTGCAAAGCGAGTCTTCTCAATAAACTTTCGGTTACCATTCTCCTTCTCATGCTCCTTTCATTGATCCTCTATTACCACAACTATGCCGTTCTTGGGATTCAGGCGCTCATTTATCCAGAAGAAAACAGTGTGCCCATTGATTTGAGTCATGTCTGGAAAGTAGCAGCCCTTGTGATCTTTGCCTTTTTGGGTTGGGAAAATGTCATGCTTGCCGCACCGGAAATGAAGAATCCACAGAGAACGATACCACTCACCTTTGCAGGGAGTTTTGTCATCGTCGCTCTCCTCTATCTTCTTCTTGCACTTATCATGCTCGGAGCATCGATTGCAGGTCTGAAGACAACAGGACTGGCTGGTATGGCGATCCTTTTCAAAGGAATGCCAGGAGGGTTCATTCTTTCAGCAAGCATTGGGTTCATCAGTCTCGCGAATGCTTCATCATGGATGTATGGCTTAAGCCGCACAATACAAACGTCGAGCCAAAAAGGAGAACTTCCTGTTGCGCTAAGCGAAGTTTCACGAACAGGGGTTCCGTGCTTTGCGCTTCTCACGATTTACTTCATCTGTTCTTTGATGCTCTTCGCTTGTTATTCCGCAAAATGTTCAATCTCAAATCTTTTTCTCATCGTTGTTCAGTTTGAACTCGTCATTTATGGAATCAGTATTTTGACCTTTGTAAAACTTTTCAAAGGATGGAAGGTTTGGGTGACATCAGCGTTTGCAAGCATTGCGATGATCTTCCTCGTCTCAGGATTCAGTCTTGCCATGATTGCACCGATAAGTGTTGTTCTGCTTGGTGCATTTCAGCCCTGGAGAAAAGGAGAAAGAGCAACAAAACTCACTCGTCATGTCAAAGAATGTTCTTCATGATGTTCTTCATGATTCCGAAGGTTGGCGCTGATACAATATCTGTCCAACTTCTTCTATATGTTTGCGAAACTCGGGACGTTCGATGGTGACAGCATCGACAACATCAAAGTGATAAGGAAGAGGCAACTCCTGATTCAAAATCGTGCTGACGCGGGTCGTGCATACAAGCGAACCATCTCCATAAAGAGCAAGATCAACATCCGATCCGGGCTTAAAATTGCCAATCGCCCGGGAACCAAAAATACGTACCTCACGGACTTCAGGAAACTCTGCAAACGTCTTTCGCAACATTTCCAGATGCGACGGTTTAAGCCCCCATGGCGTCATGACGTCATCTTCTGCCGAAAGTAGCCCACCAGTTGCGATAACGCTGGCGCATAGCCCTTTCGAATAATGGTTAACGCCCGCTCTGCAGCAGCTTCATCATAGGTATGAGCCATCTGATTTCGCTTTTCGAGCATATCCATCCAGATATCGCCATCAACAATGAGTTGATAGTGAAACGCCTCTTTCATAACCTCGCGAGGAAACTGGACGGTAACATTTTGACTCTCCAGATAGTCCTTGAGAGTCTTCCATGCCAGTTCAAAGGTAAACTCAAAACTCTGAATGATCCCCTGTTTCTCGACGTCATTGGGAGTGATGATTGCAAGCCCTTTTTCAAGCTGAGCAAATGCATGTTGCAAATTGGTAAAGCGTTGTTGCCAGCGTATTTTTTTATTCATCGTTTCTTTCACTTTTCATATTCTATCTCTTTATTCAACGATTCTTTATTGAGCCCTCAATTGCTGATCTTGCCATGATTGCTTCTGCCTTCAAGTATCTCCTCTAATGCATACAATGTTTTCTGAGGAATACGGTCGAGGGGGTAATAGTGCTGAATGACGTCGAGCGCTTGCTGATAAGAATCGATATTCAGATATCGTAATAAAAAACGGACATCCTCGATATCGTAAAACTCTTCTCCAATACGCATCGCTAAACATTTCATGGCGAGAAGATATTCTGGCTTTGCTGTATAAACCCGAAGATGACTGAGCTCAAGATAAGGGGCATATTTTCCTTTATCAGATAAGTATCCTTTTACGGCATCGTTCAACCAGTTCCCATCAAGATTCATCTGATGTGCGACACGGAGAGCAGCTTGACGCATTTTTGCTGCAGGTTCAAAAAAACCATCAATGTCTTTTGTGGACGAACGAACTTTAAACACGAGACACATCACAGCGCCACCTACAAGATAAAGCTCACCTTGTTGATCGTCGCGTTTGAGTTCTTCATTTAAACGCTCAAATAATTTTTCTATGTCGTGTGAAGAGAGCGCCATCTCTAGATCCTCCCAAAAATCAGATGTCATTCCCGCGAAGGCGGGAATCTACTTGTTTATCAGCTTTTCTGGATCCCCGCTTTCGCGAGGATGACATTCATCTAGATCCTTTCTCCAATCGTGGCATCTATAAAAATATTTCGTCGTCGAAAAGGCACAGGACTATGTGCGAGAAGATAGAGCTGTAAATTTTTGAATGAACTTCCAAAATAAGGTTGTGGAAGTGGTGCAATTTCTTGAGTCCATGTTGGGACTTGAATTCCCTTCTGATGTGCGGCCACTTCGACCATTGCCACAACATAGTTTTGTTCAAGTTCTGACAATGAAGATAATTTCGGTTTGAAAAAAACTGCTTGCTCGAACTCCATCGCAGAAAGATTCTTTAAAAAATCGTGCAGTTCAGCATATGCCATTTTCTGCTCTGACAACTTCGCAAGTTGCTCCACAAGATGTTCAAATTTTTCTTGAAGTGGAGGAAAGAGACGAAGAAAAATCCACTCCGACATTCCAAGGCCTGCCTTTTGCGCTGCTGTCTGAATTTTTTTCTTGATCGATAATGAAATACGGATTTGAAGATATTCCGATTTTGCGTTCTTTTTCATGAGGTTACACTAACACCAATATCCATTGGTGTCAATACACATGTAGTGACAATAACAATCTCTCAAACAACTCCAAGTTCAAATCCTGCCAAGCGCGCAAAAAGAGAAGGAGAAAGTTCTTCCAAGCTGGTTCCCAAGTTGCGCTGTATGGCGCGGCGGCATGTTACATGCATCATTATTTTGGTGATGGTTCAACAGTTGTCGTTGTTGGGCTTCTCTCTACAGTATTTGTTGAGGGACCTCGTGCTGCTCTAAAACAACAGTGAGCTTCTGTTCCGTAAGCTAAAGGAGGTCGAGAGGTATATTCACCCTTCGTAATCACAACACTTTTTTGATGCTCTGAATAATCAAGACTACACGGACCTTGAACCGTCGGAGCAAAAGCAGCATTTCCCTTTTTTGCCCATACACAGCTATAGGCAACATCTGGTGCGGAGGCATTTCCTTGACAAACATTTTTCTTGTCATTGCCAACATACGCTTTGAAACCGGTGACACAAAGAGAATCGGACATCTTTTTTAACGCATCAGCATCTAACACTTTTCTGAGATCCCCCTCTTTGGTGGTCGAGGTTGTTGTATTTGATGTTGTCGTGGTCACTGGTATCTCTTTTTTCGCGGGACGAACAGCCGGCGCTGTTGACCTGGTTTGAGTGGTCGTCTGCTCAATCGTTGTTGTTTTCTTATTATTGTAAGTATCGGCCGCATGTGAAAGAGGACCACTGAACAAAACCCCTAAAGATAGGCCCACAACAACAAGTTGCACTTTATTCCACCTGAATATATTTTTTTGTGTCATTTTATTTCTCCCTTTTTGTTGACGTTTATCTCTCTTCGTCTCGAAGACCAGTGTAGAAGAATGACCTCTCATAACCAGCGGGGGAGATGGGATTTATAAATGGGGAATTTCCCTAAGATTATTTCCTATTTTTCCGACAGGCACCATTTCACGGCATGTCGAATAAGATCATGAGAATTTTTTAAATCGAGTTTATTTTTAATATTGGCATAATGAGATTCGATCGTTTTCACGCTTACATGAAGATGCTCTGCAATTTGGCGAGTAGAATAAGCCTGGCCGGTAAATTGGAGTACCTCCAGTTCACGGTCGCTCAAGCTGACCGCATAAGAATCATTTGTTGCCGGCGCTTTACCCACAAACTTATACATGAGTTTCTCTTTCCAATTGTCGCTCACATAAATACCGCCCTTAAGCACCTTACGAATAGCCAAAATGATCTGATCGCTTGCCTCTCGTTTTGTTAAATATCCTTTCGCTCCGGCTCGTAAGACGCGCTCTACGTAGACAGACTCGTCATACATCGAAACAATCAGCACTAACATGTGGGTTGTTTGGCTAAAAGAGTCTTGGTTAATTCAAGCCCGCTTGTTCCTTCTAAAGAAATATCCACGATCACGACATCAGGTTTTTTCTTCTCAATGCCGATGAGGGCTTCTGTTGCATCTCCCGCCTCTCCCACAAAGAACATATCCTCTTCATGATTGACAAGCTGGGCGATACCTTGCCTGAGCACGGGATGATCATCGACGATAAATATCCTCGCTTTGTTCACACAACACTCCTTTGGTTTGCAGGTCTTTTTAAATGACATTCTAAAAGAGACCCTTGAGGCAAATTGGGTTTAATGTGAAAAGAGGCGTTCATCATATGAGCTCGATATTTCATGATCTTCAAACCGATTCCCTTTGAATCTTTGAGATCATCCATCATTCCTATTCCATCATCTTTTATGGAGAGCGTTATGATTTCTTTATTTCGAGTAAGGCTCACTTCAATATTTTTGGCTTTTCCATGCTTGATGGCATTACTTATTCCCTCTTGTACGATTCGGTAAAGATGGGTGGCAATATTATTATCATCGATAAGGATCGGTTCCGGGCAATGAAACACACACAAAGCGCCTGTCGTTCGAGAAACCAATTCTTCCAGAGAATACATGAGAGACTCTCCTTCCAGCTCTCCGGGATATAACCCTCGCGCTGTATCTCTCGCCTGATCAACTGCGTACAGAAGCATATTTGAAATTTTCTTTAATTCGGCAAGTTCGAGTGTGTTATTCTTTTCCATCTTTTCGGCGAGAGCTTTAGAAAAAACCAAAATCGCGGTCAGTTCTTGACAAAGCCCGTCGTGAAGTTGTGATCCAAATCGTCGTTGTTCGGCGAGGGTAACCTCTAATATTTCTGCTTCTACTCGTTTACGTTCGGCAACTTCCGCCTTGAGCAGTTTGTTACTTTGAATGAGATCAAGCGACAACTGACGTAACTCCGCTTCAGTTTTCATTTTTTCTTTTGTTTCGCTTGTTGTGAGAGGCATAAAATACCTTCCTGTGTATACTGCTACTGGAGCCCAAGGGGAAGAACTATCAGGGAATATCGCATTCTTGACCGTTGGATTTCCCTCGTTCCACTTTACGTTTGTACCTTTCATCTTGTAAGCTGTTGAAAACTCTGTGAAAAGAAGAAATCGAAGAAGAAAAAAACCGCGGGGGTTTATTCCCGCGGTTTCTCTTTTCTCCTACCGTTGACTCTCCTATGGAAGGACAGTCGTTGGTTCAGACGCACTCGCCTGGTATGTATTCATTGGATCTACTAACCCCACAGAATCCCAGATATAGCTCGTGGTGTAGAGCCTGTTGGTTGTCGTCCCACTTGGGATTAAAGTCTCGTGCACCACATAAAGTGCTGTGTTTGGTTGCAGAACAACACTTGAGGTCATGTCAATCAACTGCAATCCAGCAGTACTATCATTGACCGTGTAATCACTCCCCGCTGTAAGAAGCACTGCTGTTGGGCTTGATGCATCCGATACAATGGAACCCGTGGCTGGATCTCTCACAGGAGCTGTGTCGAGATAAATTCTCGTCGAGACTGCTTGGAAGAGACCAGGAATTCCTAAAACAGTCGGACTCACAAGACCGAAACTATACTTCAGTCTATTCGAATTCACTCCCTCGTTGGAGAGTGATTCAACATAAAGTACCGAGAAATACGTAACGTTACTGTTCACCGCAATCGGATCACTGAGATCAACAAGTTGGGTTTGAAGTGCCGAGAAGGCCGGGACATTGACACAATCCGAAGCCTGCACGCTCGCAGCATTGCTGCTCGTAACCGTTGCTGTATCGCAGTAAATTCCACTTGCTGCGCCAAACGGGATGCGGCTTACCACAATAAAGGTCAAACTCTCTCCTGCGAGAACATTCATAGTGCTAGGAGACGTAACAACATTTCCGGAAAGCGCGCCGACCGCACCGTTCAAATTCGAACTCACGTAAATAACCTGCACATTGGCAGCAGAATTCAAACCGAGAACATCGCTGATGACAACGTTTTGAGCAGGAGCACTGCCGCTATTTTGCACGACGATCGTTGATGTATAGCTGGCACTTGGGATCACACTTTCTGGAGCGTTGACTTTTGTAATCTCAAGATTTGGCGTCGCTACGGTCAAACACGCGATATCGCTGCCAATCCCGATGGTCCCGGAAGTAGCCGAAAGGCTCGCAGTGTCACAATATATCCCATCAACTGATGCTTGAACTGTAAAGAGCATGGTCGATGTGGATCCTGCAGCAAGATCGCCGATGTTGTTGTCAAAACCATCGCTGCTATTGAGCGTTCCGCTTGAAATACTGTTTATCTGGAATGGGGCCATGTCGCCGCTTGTAAGTTCATCGTGAACCATGACACCTGTCGCAGAGCCTGTACCACTGTTGATCACTCGCACGCGGAGTCTTGCAGGCATATTGGCTGATACAGTCATCGACTCGCCAAGACTCGTCACATCATCAGCAGCAACAAAGTCTTTGATGATCGATACATTTGATTCGAGAGCAGTAAAGCATGCCTCTGCACTCAGATCGACTGGAGCCCACGAATTGTCACTATCACGATACAAAAGAATCTGCGATTTGTTGCAGTAAGTTCCGGGCGCTGTGACCGTGGCGGTGAAGGTGAGAATCTGCGTATTGTCCCCAGCAGGGGCAAGTTGAGATGGAAGCGCAAAGGAATATGTGAAACCATCACCGACTGCAGTACTCCCTGCAGGACGTGAGTTAAGCGAGTAACTTGCTTCTGCGCCTGATGACAAGATGTCACTCAGATCGATGTTGGTGGCGTCACCATTGCCAACGTTCTGAATTGTAACCGTCCAGGTGGCTGAAGCCACACCTCCAACGAGGTGCACGATATCCGAGTTAACGGTCTTCGTAATCTCGAGTTCCGGTGCTGGTGCAAATTTCTTGTAGAAGATCTGTTTTCCAATCTCTTCTCCGTTGATAGTCGCTACAGCTGTAATGCGAGCTTCTGATCTTGCATCCGGTGAAAAGAGAGTCACCCAAGTGAAGCCATCGACAAATGGAGTACCAATGCCGCTCTGGTTGTAGAGTGGGTATTCAGTTCCGATAAGAGGGAATCGTTCTGCGGTCAGTCGAGCATTATTCGTGCGCGTATCGGCCTGGTCATCGAAAATTCCGTACCCAAGCGCGACTCTGTTATCATCAGATGTACCAAACTGCATGCTGTTGACTCTTCCAAACCACCACTGATCGATCTCCCAGCGGACATCGGCACCAATCACTGGACGAACAACCCCTGTGGAATCTGTGAAACCAACCCATGCGACAGCAAGATTCTGGGTAAAACTCGGAGCAGTTTCCATCTGCTCGATGGCCAAAGGTCTTCCGGGGTCACTCACCATGGAGGAAGTCAAATTGGCGGGAACAATCCCGTTTGGTTTATCTTGCTCCCAAGCGTAAAATACAAATCGACCAGACTGGAGCGTGCTCGAGTCGATCGGAATAAGATTTCCCTGATCGTTGCGGTAGACTGCGCGCGGCGCCTCGGAGATAATTGGCGTTGCGATGAGGACTAACGAAAGACTCGATGTATTGCCGGCAACAACATTGATTTGACCAACCGCATCGCCGAAAGCAGGCGCGGTTGCTGTCGCAACATACTGACCCGGCGCTAAATCGATGAGAAGCTGGTTACCGGTAAAAGTCTGTGTGAAACCATCTGGTCCTGTCACAACCACCGTAGCCGATGATGGATAGACGTTGATATTGAGAGAACCGACTGTAGATTCCGAAACTCCCGCACTCATAGCAAGAGAGGTCGACGCAAGGATTAATGAAATACTCGAGATCTGACCAGCAGCGACATTGATTTGACCAACTGCATCACTGAAAGCAGGCGCGGTTGCTGTCACTCCATACAGGCCTGGAACTAAATTGGTGAAAAGCTGGTTCCCGGTAAAAGTCTGTGTGAAACTCTCTGGCCCTGTCATCACCACCGTGGCTGATGTCGGATGAACATTGACTTGAAGAGAACCAACTGCAGTGGCCGTTCCGAGAGAACCGACCGCCGAAGTTGTCGTTCCGAGAGGATCGCCCGGAGTTGTCGTTGCTCCTCCGCACCCCAAAAACGTCATGGCGCATATGAGCCCCACGATGAACCCTCTCATAGTTCGCCCTCTATCTCTTCTCCATCTTCGTGATCTACTTTCATATTGCAACTGCGTATGTGTGTGGTTCTTCATTTTTGTTCTCCTTAGTTTCTGGTTGCTTTCATGGAGGGAGATTATGAAAGCATTGAAGGATGAACAATCGGGAGGAACTACATTTTTTACTGGGGAATTTCTCTACCAGAAAAGATGGAGGACAATTATGGGAGTTTGCGAAGGGTGAGAATATGGTGATTTTCTTTTTTTTCTTCAGACTCAAACGAAAACCGACCTTCAGCAGCACTCATCACTTCGCTTCGAAGGGAACCGGTTGCTCCTTGTTTTAACGTTCCAGATAATTCGATGACATCTCTCACTTCTCGCACGATCGTCATATTTTCAATCAAGGATGAACGACGCAGCGCTCGCATCAGCGCGTCGACATCAGAAAAGTGATGTGACTCAAGAAGCAAAAGTGTAAACGAATTTTTTGTTTCGCCATAAACGTGGAGCGAAAGCAGCGACAAGAAAAACAAGAGAACAAAAGAAATGAAGCGCAGCTTCTTCATGAGGAGATAAGCGAGAGTGAGGTGATACGTTCAAGTTCGATCATCGCGCGATCTTCATCGTCGACAATCACCGCAAGCCCATTATCAATATCGACGGATTCAAGTTTTCCAATATAGCTCACTCCAAATGCAAGGATTTCTACTTTTCGACCAAGGGCTTCGATGAGTCCCCGAAGAAGTGGATCCTCGGCAACAGCGGCATCCATATCACTTTTCTTCTTCATGGTTCTCTCCTTCTTGCAAAATTCCACTCAGTTCATCGCCAAGCGGCAGTGATGTAATTTCTTTGACTGCTCGGTCTGGTTTTAATTCTCCTGAAAGAATGCGATGAATCGCATTACAAATCGGAAGCGTTAAATGATGTTTCACTCGCACGTCGTCAACTGCTTTTGCGGTGACGACACCTTCGGCAACCATATGTTCTCCTAAAACCTCTTTGGCGCTTTTCCCTTCTCCGAGAGCTCGTCCCACGGAATAGTTGCGTGAAAGAGGTCCCGTGCAGGTAAGCACAAGATCACCAAGACCCGACAGCCCTGCCATGGTCAGTCGCTTTGCTCCAAGGGCAATCCCTACTTTCATGGTTTCATACACGCCCCGAGTTACAATGGCAGCACGGGCATTTGCGCCAAGTCCCAAACCATCACTCATTCCAGCGGCAATGGCGATGACATTTTTTACCGCTCCACCGACTTGCACTCCAATCACATCATCACTGGTAAAAGGGAGAAAAGATTGTGTGCGAAAGAGATGTTGAATTTTTTCAGTCACACTTCGATCCTCACCCGCAATGACGACAGAGGTCGGAAGCCCTGCAGCCACTTCCTTTGCAAAACTCGGCCCAGAAAGAACAACGCGCAACGATGAAGGATGATGAGGCAGAACATCATCCAGCACTTGACTCATCAGCTTCTGCGTTTTTGGTTCAATGCCTTTGGTACAACTGACAAACAATATATTCGGCAAAAGCAAGGGACTCGCTTTTTTCCACAATGCACGAAGAACATGGGAAGGGATCACAGAAACCACACACGAAACCTGACTGAGAGCCTCCTGAAGATCGGAAGTGACCTGAAGCGATGATGGTAAAAGAATGTCAGAAAGAAAAAGAGGATTTTTGCGATGACGTCGTACACCTTCGACGACCTCTGTTTCATACGCCCAAAGGAGAACAGAGTGACCGGCATCAGCCAGATGTTTGGCAAGCGCCGTCCCCCAACTTCCAGCTCCAATAACCGCTATCTTTTTCATCGCCATGTATTCATTCACCAGAGAGAATTTTTTCATCCTAAATCACCGATGGGGATAGTCAACAATTCTTTCTCCTTGAGAACTTCATATCAGAATGATACTGAACTACGTTTGTGAAACCGAAAAAATCCACACCTCGTTCCCTTCCTCTCACCGCATCTGAAGCTTTAGCAATGCTCTCCAGTATGTGGAAAGGAACCAAAAATAATTCGATTCGATATGCTTTTTCACTTCTCAAAGAGACGCTCAAAGTCCAAGTCGAGCCCAAAGAAATTTCGGAAATCTCTGACGAAATTTCACAGCCTTCTTCCTTTCATATGGTTCGACTTCTCAATGAAGTGCTTTCCGAACATGATCATAAATTTTTAAAACGACAACTCACGTATCAAATATCAGCAGATGCTTCGCTTCCCGAACTTTCGATTGATATGGAGATGATCCGTTTTATTCTCGATCATCTTCTTTCCTTTATTGCCGCGAGATCTCCTCATCGGGGAAACATTATGATTCGCGCCAATGAACGAACATTTAAAAATGAAGCGGGTATCGAAATTCTTCTCTCCGCTCCGGACGAACATCTTCATAAAAGTGATGGAACCGCTTCGCTTCGCGATCTTTACATTGCCCGCACATCCAACAGCAATACGAGTGTGCTGACGCTCTGTCGGCAATTCATGGTCAGTCAACGAGGGCATCTCTGGTGCGAGATTACCAAGAATCGTCGTGTCGATTATCATCTTTTTCTTCCCGTTGGCGCTTTTTTGCATAAAGGGACCAGCACCGCAGCGCAGACTTTTCAATATGACATTCACATTAAAAACTTCATGCGGTTGAGAAAACATTTTGGCATTAAAAAAAGCGCTGCTTTTGTTCAACAAGTAGAACGAATGATTCAAGGAATGATACGTCATCCTGTCGACGTGGTCCTCTCTTCGTGCGAAGAAGGCATTATCACCGTAATTTATGAATCTGGCGCAAGCGGCGCAGAATCTCTGGCAAGCCGCATTTCCAAACGTCTTTCGAATGAAACATTTCGTATCGGGAAAAAACTTATTAACGCGAATGTTCAATATTCATTGACTCCAATAGCTCCGCCCCAAAACAAAAAAACTTGAGGTTGCGATGAACATTCTTCTCTCTTTCCATGCTTTCTTCGAACCGTTCTGGAAAGAAACTGAGCTTCTCTTCTGCTTGATCTTTTTATATGCTTTGCCGCTTCTCAGACTCATCACTGCTCCTGTTTCATTTCGTGGAAGATTGTTTTTACCGATTGCTCGTATTTTAGGAACATGGGAGCGATTGATTTCTCCTTTGCGTAAAACTTTTGGCATTATTTTTCTTGCGACAGCGCTTCTTTGGTTTAGCATCGACGGGTTTTCGTTCTCCAATACTTTTTCTCTCACCATGCTTCCGATCATCCTCTTTCTCTTTGCCCTCACCTGGTACGCCCATGAAGAGCGAAGGCGATCTGTGTTCCATTTTCTTGAATTCGTCAGCTCTCATCCTCCCATGCATCCACGAGAATTTTTCGCTCTCCTTGCGTCTCTTTCAAGTCCTCTGCGATACCAGTTTCAAAAACCGGTGACGGTGGTCGTTCCACATTCCGTTGACTTTCGAAAAAAGGGAGGAACTTTTTTTCACTTTCCTCTTCTTTCAGGACTTTTTTCGACAATGACCCTTGCACGCATGCTCATGCTTTCCTCTCGCGTGAAAGGGAAAACATTTCTCCATAAAGTTGCTCCTGCCACCGTGATGATGTGGGGATTACGCATTTTGTACCTAACACGTTCGGCTCTCACGGTCGAAGGAGTCGATCGCCTTCAACAAAAACCGCGTTATGCTCTCTATCTTTTTAATCATGAAAGTTTTCTTGAATTTGCCATTGCTCCTCTTGTCCTCGGAACTCGTCTTCCACGTTTTCTGCTCGCAAAAGATCATTTTCGAGACAATCCCCTTCTTTATCGCTTCTTGGGAATTGGGAAAGTCGCTGAAGCCCTCGATATGGTTTTTGTCGATCGTTCGAAAGTAAAAACGAAAGAAGAAAAAATTCTTCGCGCCCGAAAAATAAGCAAAGAAACGGTAAAAAAACTCCTCGATGATCACATTCCCTTAGCTCTGTTTCCCCAAGGAACGCGTGCACGAAGCACCGTCACCGTGGATGGAAAAAGACTGGGTGCTGGATATTACACTGCCGGGAAACATGACCGCTTAAGCATTGAAGGGGGACACATCAAAAAAGGAGTAGCATATATTGCTATCAATGCTGCGATTGAACTGCAAAAAAGAAAAAGCACAGAACCGGTGACGTTTATTCCCATTGGCGTTACGGGAGCAGCTGTTGTTTGCCCGCGAAAAAGTTTTCGTGTGCACTATGGTGTCACCATTCATCTTCGTGTTGAACAACCGCTACTCATTACGCCAGATATGGTTCGGAAACTCAAACTTCCTGAACGAGATGATCTCCCTTCGCATGAATATCAAGAAGAGATCAACGATCTGTTAAAACGCATTGATCGCAGCCTCGTCCTCGCACTGAAACTTCACGGTGAATTGGAAGGACGATTTTTGGAGCTGGTACGCGAACGACGTGACCCGAACATGTTTGAAGAAATTTTTGTGGCGCTTCGTGAATGGCAGGGGAAAGAAGACAATCTTCTCTACGTCATTCTCGATTATATTTTCGCCACTCATCCCTCGAAGTGGCGTCCCTTCACAAATCAGTTAATGTATCTTCTTCTGAGTCAAGCACCGCGAGAACAGTTTGTGGAGTTGAAGCAGGCTGTGGCAGATGATCTCTGTCAGATCAAAAAAAAAGAGACTTATCGCCGTCTTAATTTTCGTACGGTGTCGTGATAATTATTGGTTTTAAAAAGCCCTGACCCAACCACGACCATATCAGCGCCAACTTCATGCACTTCAGAAATATTTTCGAGATTTATTCCCCCATCCACTTCAATCAAAAAGGGGAGCTTGCGCTCCTTTCTATATTTCACCAGTAATTTTACTTTTTCTAATGCTTCGGAGATAAGTCGCTGACCTGCAAATCCGGGGTTCACCGTCATCACGAGAATAAAATCAGCTTCAGGGACAAAGGGAAGAATTTTTTGAATAGGGGTTTCAGGGTTGATCACAGCCCCTGCTTTGCAGCCGAGTTTTTTGATTTTCGGAAGCACTTCCAAAAGATCACAGACTTCCAGATGGACAGACATCCAATCCGCACCTGCTTTTGCAAATGACTCAATAAATTTTTCTGGATGTTCGACCATCAAATGCACATCAAAAGGGAGTTTTGTAAGAGGTCGAATGGATCTGACAAGATCTGGTCCCATGGTCAAGTTCGGCACAAAGTGCCCGTCCATGATGTCGATATGGAGAATATCTGCGCCAGCTTTTTCAACAGCGCGAATCTCTTCGCCAAGCTTCGAAAAATCAGCTACTAAAATGGAGGGTGCGATAAGTGGTCCCATTAATATCTCTCTTCCAAACTGGTTCACATTTTCTCTCGGGGTACAGAAGCTGCGGTTATGCTCCTCGCGTCTTCTGTTTCCATCGACGCGCCTCAGTCAAAGGCCCCCTGCGAGAAAAACTTCACCAGTTTGGTCATAGTTATCCTAATTTTGTCCCCGATTTTATCTCATGCCCACGTAAAAACTCGATGGTCGACATTCTCTTTTTTCCTTCGAGCTGCACTTCAAGCAGATACAGATCCCCTGCTCCCGTTGCAACTGCAAGTTCATTCCCAACATGAAGCACCGTTCCTGGCTCCATCTCCAACTGGCTCTCAACAACTGCAACTTCATGAAGTTGTAATCGCTTTCCTCCCCAAAAGGTAAAGGCCCCTGGCCACGGCGTAAATGCGCGAACTCGATTGTAAATTTCTTCTGCGGAAAGCGTCCAATCGATCTTCCCATCTTCTTTGTTGAGGATCGGCGCAGAGGTTGCTTCGCTATGATGCTGCGGTTTCCTTGGAGCTGCGCCCTTTTCTATGGCCTCGACTGTTTTCTGGAGAAGTTCAGCGCCGAAGATCGCCAGTCGATCGTGCAAGTCTGACGCTTTTTCACACGCATCAATTTCCGTACGGCTGGAATAAATAATATCGCCCGCATCCATCTCTTCGCTTAAATACATTGTCGTCACGCCTGTCTCTGTCTCCCCATTCGCAATCGCCCAATGAATCGGAGCTGCCCCGCGATATTTGGGCAGAAGCGATGCGTGTACATTAATGCACCCTTTTGGAGGAATGGCTAAAATCTCTTTGGGAAGAATTTTTCCGTACGCCACAACGACAAAAAGATCAGCATGCAAACTTTTGAAATGTTCCTCTACTTTTTTTGACCGAAGCGTCTTTGGCTTCAGGGGTTGGCGTCCCTTTTCTTGGATAAGGACGGCAACAGGGCATGGAGTCAATTCATAGCCTCTTCCTGCCGGTTTATCCGGTTGCGTGACGATTCCGACAACATCATGCGATGACTCGAGAAGCGCTACAAGAGAAGGGACGGCAAAAACTGAGGAACCCATAAAGAGGATTTTCATTCTAATTTCCCCTTCTTGAGTTTGTTCGCATAGAGTTCTTGTTTTAAAGTGCTTACGGAATCGAGGATTAATTTTCCATCAAGGTGATCGATTTCGTGCTGAATGATGATCGCCAAAAGACCTTCAGCCTGGAGCTTGTGCTCCTTTCCTTGAGGATCGAGATAGATGCACGTTACACGTTCACTCCGCTTCATCATCGTCAAAAATCCCGGAAGAGAAAGACATCCCTCTTCCCATTCAATCTCACCTTTGCGTTCGATAATTTCGGGATTAATCATCTGATAGAGTTCATTTTGCTCTTCACGATTCGGATCGCAGACAATGACGCGATGACTGATCCCAACCTGGGGTGCTGCTAAACCGACGCCTGGAGCCGCATACATTGTCTCTGCCATGTCATCGAGAAGTAAGCGGATCTCCTCGGTCACTTCCTTCACCTTCGCCGCTTTTTTGCGAAGCACGGGGGCAGGATAAACTTCGATGTTTAAGACCGTCATGTGCTGCTGCTATCAATGCTAAAGGAATGCGTCAATTGTGTTGTCGTTTCGATGATTTTCAAAAGAGGAAACAAAACTTCTCGTCATGCAAAAATGATTTGACATAACTCCTTTTAAATCGGATTATAACGGAGTTAATTCCATTATGTTCAAACGCAAACTCCACATCGAACTGCCTCCTCACCAGTCCACTTTTTTGTGGGGAGCTCGTCAAACCGGAAAATCAACCTATCTGACTAAACATTTTCCTCATTCACTTCGATATGATTTTCTTCAATCAGATCTCTATTTGACGTTCCTCAAAGAACCTCATCGGTTACGGGAAGAACTGATTGAAAAACCGGCTTCGCTTTTACGATATCCAATTATTCTGGATGAAGTCCAAAAAATTCCTCTTCTTCTTGATGAGGTCCACTGGCTCATTGAAAACAAAAAATTGAGTTTCATTTTGTGTGGATCAAGCGCTCGAAAATTGAAACGAGAAAAAGCGAACCTCTTGGGAGGGCGCGCCTGGCGCTTTGAAATGCACCCTCTTGTCTTTCCCGAAATCCCAAACCTTGATCTTCTGCGAGCCTTGAACCAAGGCCTTTTACCAACTCACTATACAACAGATTACCCTGAAAGATCGCTCAAAGCCTATGTCACAGATTATTTGACAGAAGAAATCAAGGCCGAGGGACTTAGCCGCAATCTTGCAGCCTTTGCCAAATTTTTGGAGGCGGCTGCTTTCTCTCACGGTCAATTGGTTGAATATAAAAATATTGCGAGCGACTGTGGCGTCGATGCCAAAACCGTGAAAGAATATTTTGAAATTTTAAAAGATACCTATATTGCCTCTTTTCTCGCACCGCTTCCAAAGAAGAAGGATCGAAAAACTATCACGGCAACTCCAAAATTTTATTTTTTTGATCCTGGTATTGCAAATTTTTTAACAAAAACGCCGTTGCTTCAACTCAAAGGAACTCAGGCGGGGACAAGTTTTGAGAGTTATCTCTTCCATGAAATTCAGACATATCGTGCCTACTCCGAAAAAAATTTCGAACTCCACTATTGGCGTACAACAGCAGGCCACGAAGTGGATTTTGTGATCAACGAAGATGAAATTTATATCGAAGCAAAAATTTCAGAAAACATAAAACTTGCAGACCTTGTTGGATTAAGAAATCTGATGCATCAAACTCCCGCAAAAAAAGCGTATGTCGTCTCACAAGAAAAAAGACCGCGCCTCCTCACAACTCCTGAAGGGGCAAAAATTCATATTCTTCCCTGGAAACACTTTCTCGAAGCTCTCTGGAACGAAGATATTGTTTAAATATTTATTCACTCCCTGAAGAAATAAATTCCATCCTTACTGCAGCAACACCTGAAGGAAGAGAGAGCTCAGGAAAATACTTTTGTTGCAGTTCGAAGAAAGCATTCCAGTCACTTCTCTCCATTTCAGAGGCAACCAGCTGAGCGACTTTTTCTGAATGATGGAGTGCCACAAAAAGACGATAGGCTGCTTCACTGTCTCCCATGTAGGACATCCATCCTTTGCCTCCAAGCTCCTGCAATATTTTGATGCGAATCGGTCCCATTGCCTCCGAACGCCAGAGTTCACTCTGAAAGAGACTCGTGGGAAGAATATGTTCTTCGAAGAGATCGACAATCGCATCATCATCGAGTTCATGGCGCTCATCTTCTGCAAAATATTGAAGACGTTGACGATCCTGTTGTTCCATTGCCTTAAATAAATTTTCAGCAACTCGATTTTCTTCTGCTTCTGCGTGTGTCCCTTGAGCAGTGAACCCTACTACAATACCTCCAATGACGAGAACAACGGCTGCAGTTCCTCCTGTCCCGATAAAGAGCAGTATGCCTCCAGCAAGTCCAGCTCCTCCGGCTAACATCTCGCTGACCGATGAAGCTTTTTCTACCCCGCTTGTGATTTCAAAGTCGCGCATGTCATCATAGGTATGTTTGATGCCATAAGCGAATTGTGTCGCACTTCCAAGAACCGCGGAACCGGAAGTCGCAACCCGCGCAACCCCAAGCACTTCAGCTCCTTGCGGAATTCCAGGCAAAAGAAATCCTGTAACATACAATGTGGAAGATCCGATGGCTGCGGTTGCTGCAGTCATATTCAGCGTCACATCAAGACGATCTTCAACAGGATCATCGATTGAGTTCGCTGCACTGATGACATCAAAAACAGCAAAACTGCTTGCGGTAAGTCCAAGGGCATGACTTGAAGCAAGAAAGGTTCGATTATTCATGAACGTGTAGGAAGGAGTCCTATGAAGTCTCTCTACATCCAAATCCAGTGATGACGGACGGGCTGTTTTGATACTTGGCATCATTGTATTTTCGCCCGTGACAGAATATTGGTTATATTGTGGAGAACGAACCGCGAGGGCAGCGGCAAGTTCGGCACGGTTGATTCTCTCAAGCTCGAGAATAACAAATGGTCTTCCAAACCGCTCAAATGTCTCTTCCGAAAAACGAAACAAGGCGGCTGTCTGGGCAAATCTCCGGAATAAAGCTTCTTGCAAAAAGATGAAATGTGCCTGTTGATCCCGCGCTCCAGAACCAAAGCGGGCGAAAGGATTCCAAAAATAATCACGTCTCATCTGTGCATAAGCTGCAACGAAAGTTTCTCGTTGCGAAGGTGTAAGACGCTCAAAAAAAGGCTGACCACGCAAATGTCGATAAAAGGCAGCTTCAGCGTTTGTGGTTTGAGAATTGGCAATACTTAAACTTTCGCCTAATTCTCTTCTTACAATGACAGCTAATAGATCTTCAACCGATTCAACCGAATCACGAGAAATTGAATCCACACCCAAAAAAGATCGAAAATTCTGAGGAGAAGAAAAACCACGCTCAAAAAATACTTTTACACTAGCGTGTTGCATCTCTGAAAGAGCACGTTCAAATTCTCCAACATATACTCGAAGAACTCGCTCTCGTTCAAAAAAATGAAAAGGAACCGCACTGTCTCGATGTGATGATATTCGTAGATTTTGTGGAGGACTTACATCGATAAACTGTACGGTAACGGTATGTAACCCTAGTCGTTCAAGAACGCTCGCAAGATATGGTCCAAGAATTGTTTTCCATCGTTCATTCGTTATTGGTCCTTCTCCAAAAGAGAGGGGAGTGTTTCTGACAATAGCAGCAATCTCTTCGAGTCTTACCATATTGACACCACGAAAGAGCATACTCGTCATGAACCCGTGAGCATAAAGAACTGGTACTCTCCCACCTATCCACGCATCTTCGGATGGATCTACCTGCCGCCTTGCCTCTTCAAGCATTGCAGCTCCCCAAGGTTCATTATCTGTAACATTCTGTACAGCTTTCGCTGAAGAAGATGTGACTGTTATGCCATCGCCTGCCATAAAGCTCCTTTTGCAGATTCTTCGTCGTAGAAAAAAGAAAGTTGCTAGAAGGAAAGGCGCAACTTTTTTGGGAAAGAGGCGAAAAAAAGGTGAAGTTTTCAATTACCAATAACTGACAGTCAGTTATTGGCAAAGAGCTCTCGACATTTTGATGACCCGAGGTATAAAAGTATCATGCTGGCACACGACGAACGACGACAAGATCCACGAGTGATGATCAATAAACCCGTTATCTTAAGACATGCCGGAAGACTTCTTCCCGCAACTGTTCTGAATGTGAGCCGTAGTGGAATGCGCCTTACCTCCTCTGAGAAAAATTTTATTCGTAATACTTCTGTAGAAGTTATCTTTGATCTCGACAGTGAACGTCGGGATCTCTCCTTGCGTGGACGAATTATTCGTGTAGAAATACCGAGCGGGGGAGATATCGGGATTCAATTTTCAAATGCGTTTTCCACGAGCAATCAACAACTCGAATCCTATCTCGACGAACACCTCCCCTTAAAAGTGGCTTAAACAAATTATGGCAAGCATTGGATCGGTCGGTTTGTGGATTTGGTTTACTGTTTTTATTCTCATTCTTTTAGCGCTCGACCTCGGTTTTTTTCACCGCGAAGCCAAAGAAGTTCGCGTTCGCGAAGCGCTTCTCTGGAGTCTGATCTGGATTTCGCTCGCTCTTCTTTTTAATGCCTTTATTTATTTCTGGTTTGGACCGCGACCTGCTCTTGAATTTTTGACAGGCTACATCATTGAAAAATCTCTTTCCGTCGATAACCTTTTTGTTTTTATCGTTCTCTTTTCTTATTTTTGCGTTCCCAAAAATCTTCATCATCGCGTTCTTTTCTGGGGAATTCTCGCAGCACTTGTCATGCGTGCTGGGTTTATTGCGATGGGAGCAGCGTTGGTTCATTCGTTCGGATGGATGCTCTATCTCTTCGGTGCGTTTCTTGTTTTCACCGGCATCAAACTCTTCTTTCAAGATGAGATCGAAGTCCACCCTGAGCGAAACTGGATCGTCAAACTCTATCAACGCTTTGTTCCTGCGGTCAGCTCTTATCATGAACATCACTTTATGATTTTGAAAGATGGAAAATGGTTTGCAACTCCTCTTCTGTTAGTGCTTGTCGTCATCAATATTACCGATATCATTTTTGCCGTTGATTCCATTCCGGCTATTTTCGCCATCACCACCGATCCTTTTATTGTTTATACCTCGAATATTTTTGCAATCTTAGGGCTTCGTGCCCTCTACTTTTTACTGGCGGGCATGATTGGGAAATTTCATTATCTGAAAATTGGTCTCGCGATTGTCCTCATTTTTATCGGAACCAAAATGTTGATCGTTAAATGGTTCCCCATTCCAATTGTCTATTCTCTTCTTTTTGTCGTCTCAGTCATTGCTCTTTCCATTCTGGTTTCTCTGTTAAAACCGAAAAAAGAATTGAATCTTTAAAAGAAACTATCTTCAAAACTGACAAATAATTCGGGTGGCTCCGACGCCGGATCCCAGGGGCGCCCCACCCACGATTTATGGGTGGGGAGGTGGAACGGCGGAGGTGACAGGACCCGTGCCAGCGAACGTTTTGAAATAGTTTCTTAAACGCCTCCGAGAAACTTTTTAGCTTTTCTCTTGAAGAATCGTGCAAGACGACATACACCCGCCGCATCAATATAGAGGAGAGAGATCCATGGGTTCCCCAAAACCACCATCACTGAAAAAAGCCTTAAAAAAACGAAACCTCGACATGGGACTTCAATCAACCACCGCATTTGAAAATGCGATGACCCAGTTTGACGATGCTGCCGGTATTTTAAAATTGAGTAAGGACCAAATCGCACTGATTAAACAACCGCGTCGCATTGTGGAAACGAAACTGACCGTCCGCATGGACGATGGTCATATCGAAGTCTTCACTGCCTACCGTGTTCAACACAATATTGCGCGCGGCCCTGCAAAAGGTGGCGTTCGATTTCATCCCGATGTCTCACTTGACGAAGTCAAAGCCCTCGCTTTCTGGATGACGGTCAAATGCGCTGTGGTGAATATTCCCATGGGTGGTGCAAAAGGAGGCGTCATCGTCGATCCGACCAAACTCTCTTACGGCGAACGCGAACGTCTCTCTCGACTTTACTTTACAGAAATGATCGACATGTTTGGTCCTGATCGCGACATTCCTGCTCCTGATGTGGGGACAGACGCGCAAGTGATGGCGTGGTTTTTGGATGCTTATTCTCATCATCATGGAAATTATGTTCCTGCCGTGGTCACCGGAAAGCCCATTGAACTTGGTGGATCACATGGCCGGGTTCAGGCAACAGCTCAGGGGATGATTTACTGTTTGCACGAGGCAGCTGAGATCCTCAATTTCTCGATACCCGGCACAACCGTTGCCATTCAAGGATTTGGCAATGCTGGCTCAAATGCGGCAATCCTTCTTCATGCAGCCGGCGCAAAAGTGGTCGCTATCTCCGATATGTCTGGAGCTTTTTATAATCCTGACGGCCTCGACATTCCTGCAGCGCTTGCCCATGTCAAAGAGAAACACAAACTGAAAGGCATTGAGAAGACCATGAAGTGTACGTTGATGGATGATCCCATGGAGCTTCTCTTTCTCCCTGTCGATATTTTGATTCCCGCAGCCCTCGAAAATCAGATCGTCTCGAGAAATGCGGATAAGGTACAGGCAAAAATTGTGGCCGAATGCGCGAATGGACCCGTTTCTCAGAAGGCCACCAAAATTCTGGAAGAAAAAGGAATTTTCATCATTCCTGATATTCTCTGTAATGCCGGAGGAGTCACCGTTTCCTATCTGGAGTGGGTGCAAAACAGACTCGGATATTATTGGACCAAAGATCGTATTCAAAAAGAACTGCGTCGCTATATGGTCGATGCGTTTACTACGATTCACAAAGCGTCTCAGGAATATAAAGTCGGTATGCGACTCGCTGCTTACATCGTCGCTCTCGATCGTGTCTTGACAGCTTCAGAGCTGCGTGGGTTGTACGGATAATGCCTATTGAGAAAATAAACACCCAGCTTCTTGGTCTTCCGCCTGCGTGGATGAGCCGTGCGGTCCAGCGCGGCGGAGAGATGGGGAACTCCGAGGCTATCAAGAAACTCCTCGGTGAACCAATTCCCCAACTGGTGGATCCGAAAAATCTGACTCCACACATCGCTCAATTTTTCCGACGCAATGGGACCCTTGAAAGAATCCGAAAAAAACTAGCGCTTATCTCCAGAAAAAAGGGGGGCGCCTTTATTCCAGCTCGTGGCACGATTGCGTCTGTCGATGAAGACGACAATATTTATGTCGGCGTCGATTTTCTCGAACAGTTTGGCGATGACGAAAATCTCCTCGCTGCAATTCTTGCTCATGAATGGGGTCACATGATGAGCGATCGGCGCAAAGTCGACTGGTCCCATGTCACGATTGACGAACTCTTCGCCATTCGTCGCGACGAAGAGGCCGAAGCTGACGCTTTTTCCGGGCGCGCACTTTTTCTTCTCGGATATTCTCCTGATTCGATGATTCATCTTTTGGAAACACTTCGAAATCAAAAGAAAAAACGAAAATTTGAATCACGGAAATATCATAACACCGCAACACGCATCGAAATTTTTCGACAATCTTATAATGCCGTCAAACGAGCACTCGAAGTCGCTCGCCGCCTCTTCTTTAGTTCAGGACACACAGCGCCAAAGATGGGTCAAATTATTGGGGAAGGTTAACACTTGGAAAATGCATTTCAAAACTGACAAATGATTCGGGTGGCTCCGACGCCGGATCCCAGGGGTGCCCCGCGTCAGCGGGGAGGTGGAACGGCGGAGGCGACAGGACCCGTATCAGCAAATGTTTTGAAATGCGTTTTTCAAAAGGATAATGATGAAAATCATCGTCGCAAGTGATAAAAAAACCGCCTTAACGGATATGGTGATCAAAACACTTCATCAGAAGAACCATGAGGTCATCTTGGCAGGAGATTTGGTCAAAAAAAATGGGAAATGGGCTGAAATTGCAATCGATGCCGCTCAGCACGTTGTCAGCGGTGAAGCTGATCAGGGCATTTTTTTCTGTTGGAGTGGAACAGGGATTTGTATTGCCGCAAATAAAGTGAAGGGTGCACGAGCAGCCCTCTGTTCAGACCCAGAAACAGCGCAGATGGCACGTAAATGGAATGACGCCAATATTCTCTGCTTAAGTCTCCGCGCAACATCAGAAGCAACAGCAATAAGCATTCTCGATGCCTGGTTTTCAACAAAATTTGATGAAGAGGGTTTAGAGCAAGCACATATGGTAGATCGTTGGTAAAAGGATTTGAATTCTTCAAAAAAATCTATTATCGAAAACCAGTGTGGTCAAAAAACCAAAAAGAAACGATTTATCTCAAATGGGGAATTTCAACAGGCATAGGAGTTGCCCTTCTCGCGTATCTTGTTGAGTGGGTCTTTGTTTTGCTCGATGTGTCTCTTCTTCTTCCCTCAGACACAGAACTCAATATTACTTTTGGCATTATAAGGGTATGGATCTTGTCTCGTTTTACTTTTTTGGTTTTTTATCCAATCATTTTATTGGTCATTTTAAAAAAAATTGACCGCATTGCCCCCCACATGAACAAATATTCCGTTGCTCTGTATTCCTTATTCGGAATCTGGGTTACAGATATGGTGATTAATTCCATTGTTCTTGAAAAATTCTCTTTTTCCACACCTGGACTTCTGACTTTTGTTGTCGGGTTGCTTGTTGCTGTTTGTTATAAAATATCCAACAAACCTGCCTTAAAGGAGAAAAATGAAGAAAACACTTTGTAACATTCTGCTGATGCTTTTCTTGTTCGGCTGCACGGACGATGCCACACAAAGTATTCCTCCCACACAACAGAACCAAAATAACCCTGTTGCTCAAGCGAATACAAAAAACACGAAATTGGATTGTCAAGCACTGCTTTCTATAGATGAATATGTCAATGATTGTAATCGAGCCGTATTGGATCATAAATACAAATACTATGTCGGCGAATATGAAATTTCACAGCAGGTTGGTTGCGATTTAGTACAGTTATACCAAGGTCATGATGGGCAGGAAAAAGAGCAGGGCATGTATAGTTTTAGTTTACATTCGTACAATGATGGAGATGGAATTGATTTTGATACTGTAGTGGAGAAAATTATCAAGGGAAATGAGCTTATTGGTGGATTGAAAAATGAGCTTAAAGGGAGCGCCGGCATTGGGAACAAATCAGCTCTCATTATAAATTGGCGTGAACCTCCACACGGCGATTATATTATAGTTGAAAACAAGAAAGGTGATGGATTCATACGTTTCACGTTCTCAGCATGCGGAAAGTTATCAGAAAAGTTGGAAAATATGAAAAAACCGGCGCAGCGTATATATGACAGGTTGGAGTTACTTCAGCCAGTTTATCCAAGGGAATAAGGTTGAAAGAAGCTTCTGGCATTATACTGACAATTCTTATTCTTATTTGGTCTGTTTCTGCTTACTCATACCATCTTTCCGGATTTATTCTTCTTCGAACTCTCTCCAAGGAAATACAAGCGCAAAGGATTTCACCATCAAGACTCATCAGCAAATATCAATTCAGCACAAATTTTATTTTATTTGGTGCTGTCATCGGTTTTTTTGGTGGTTGGATTGGCGCCCATTTCTGTCTTTTCCTGTTTTTCATATTTCCAAAAATGGGAAGCGGTCCTCTTTTTTTCAAAATGAACCATATGGCGATTGCAATCCTGTGGATTCATACTGTCATTATTGCCTTTCTGGCAGCGAGTATACGACCTGAGAGCGTAAAACGAATGGTGCTAGACACCCCCAATCGATTGCTTGGTTTGAAGAGCTATGAAGTGACTTGTCATCCAAAATGGAAACAGATCGTTCTTTTTACATTTCCTGTTTGGGCAGTGGGTGTTTCCGTAACATTTTTGTTGATTATTTTTATCATTTGGAAGATTTATGAATTCATTTGCCATCATTCATTATTTTAATGAGGAGATATTTATGAAATCAACATCGCTCTTGAGTATTTTTTTCTCTCTTGTCGTCTTTGCATTGAGCAGTACTGGCCAGGCACAAACCGTTGCTGTTTATCCTGTCAAAACAGAAGGATTTAAACTGAATGAAAGTGAAGTGATTGAAATGCATCGTATTGCCATGCAATCGTGTTTTGATGCAGGACTTACGTGCAGTGGCCGTGGTGGCACAACAGGAAATGTTCAGCGTGAACAGGGATTTTCAGGTGGAGGCGGTGCCATAGCAGCAGCACAGTATGTTGCTGAATGTTCACTCGTTGGAAAAACCGAAGATCGTTATAATGTCGGCACCAAAAAAGGAGGATTACCAATTATAGGCGGCGCTGCCGGAAAAATTGGCGACACTCGTGTTTTTGGTGGAACAAGAGTCAATCTGAGCGGTATCCGTATCGGTGGCAGTGGAATGAACCTCGCGTGCCAATTCTCACGAACAACAGATGGTGTGCTTGTTTTTTCTGAATCCAATGAAAAAATGGGACTTTCAGGAGAACTCGTTGTCTTTGAAGCGCGTTCTTCAAATGTCAAAAAACTTCAAGGCGCATTTACCAAAATGTTTCAAAAAGCAAAGCCGCGCCTCGCAATATAAAAAATTATTTATCACTCATATTTTTAGCGTCAAAAATGATGCCCAATTCCATCTCCACGGCACGAGCAAGAAGAAAACAATAGTCAGAGAGTCGATTGAAATAAATCAGCCCTTGTGTGTTGTCATAACCACCACTTTTAGAAAGCGCGATAGCGCACCGCTCAAAGCGTCTGGCAATAGTACGTGCAACATCGAGGTGAGCTGAAACCGGATGCGCACCCGGTACAAGAAATGATTTTGGAAGTTTCAATTGCGATTCAATGTTTTTCATCCGCGCTTCGATCCATGCCACATGTTTTTCTGTGGTCGGTTCAATCCATGAATGTTTTTTTGGATCGATACACGCAAGTTCTCCTCCAATGCGAAAAAGATCGACTTGAAGTTCACGAATTTCGTCGGCTCGTTTACTTTTCGAAAGCAAACTTCGTGCAACCCCGAGCTGAGACACAAGCTCATCAAGCGTTCCATAGGTTTCAAGTCGCAAGTCATCTTTCGAGATTTCTTCGCCTGAGAAAAGTCGCGTCGTCTGACGATCGCCAACTTTAGTAGTAATGCTCATCTGCTCCACTTTCATCAGAAATTGTTTTTCCGGTGATTTTATTTTGCAAAAGTTCAATCTGTTCGTGCCAATAGTCATCGTCTTCTTCCACAAGTGACTGAGCTTTGTCGAGAAATCCAAGGGCTTCATCAGGACGATCATTTTCAAAAAGAACCTTTGCAAGATAGAAATACGCAATGCCGTTTGTTGTGTCGACATTGATCGCTTCATGAAAATATCGTTCAGCCTTCTCAAGATTTTCTGCATTCATAGCTGCGATGCCCTTTTCCACAAGTTGTGCTGATGCTTTTCGTTTGGGAATATTTACTTCCCGTTTTTCAGGAGGTTTTTTCATATCAGGGACAGGATAGGCTCGCTCTTCAGGAGAACGTTTGGATTGTTTGGTCGTTGCGCAATGAACGCAAAAGAAAAGGACAAAAATACTCAGTAAGATTCGTTTTGCGATTCTTTTGGTGGAAGTTCGTGTGAAATGTCGATGTCGTTGCATGACTCAGTCGGCTCAGTTCCTTCAATAAAGGCTTCATACAAATAATCTGGACATCGGGAGGTTGCAAGCCCTCCTGTATCGTGATCCACCTTTATCAAAACCACATCGTTCGGACGAGTGAAATCTTGTGAGCCTGGACGAATGACTTTTTTCATAAATGCTGTCCACATGGGAAGTGCAGCGCGCGCGCCGCTCATTTTTTTCATCTCGGCATTATCATCAAAACCAACCCATGTAAGTGCCAGCAGATCAGGAGTAAAACCGACAAACCAGGCATCGCGATAGTCTGAAGTGGTTCCGGTTTTTCCCGCAACAACTCCCGAAAGACCAAGTGCACGCGCGCCGACACCCGTCCCCCGATCCATCACCCCTCTCAGCACATGTGTTGTGACATAGACGGGACGAGGATCAAAACGGCGCTGCATTTTGACGCGTCTTCGCTCAAGAACTTCACCTTCTTTTGTGACTACATGCAAAAGAGAAATCGGTTCTGCTCGAATTCCGCTATTCGGAAAAAGTGTATACGCAGACGCAAGTTCCAAAGGAGTTACTTCAAACGCACCAAGCGCAAGAGAAGGGACAGCCAAGAGATTACCGTGAATGCCTGCTTCGCGTGCTGTTTGCACCACATTCTCAAGTCCTGTTTGAATGGCGAGTTTTGCGGTTGCGATATTGTAACTATTTTCAAGAGCTGTGCGTACGGTGATGGTTCCATGTTCCTCTTCATCATAATTTCTTGGGCTCCACGGTTCACCGCCAGCTTCTACCGTAAAAGAACGATCTTCAATCAGCGTTGAGGGCGTCACTGGGACCTGACTTCGCTCCTGATCAAACGCTGTTAAATAAACAAAGGGCTTAAAGGTTGAACCTGGCTGACGATGGGCTTGCGCACATCGATTAAATTGACTCCGCTCATAATCACGTCCTCCCACCATCGTCCGAATATATCCATTGGAGGGTTGAATTGAAATCAAACAGGTTTCCAATGGATCAGGATGATTTTTTGGAAGAAGAGAAGCATAAGCTGTTTCAAGTTTTTTAAGTTCTGTATCAATCACTTCTTCGGCGACAACCTGGGCGTGCATATCAAGCGTTGTAAAAATGCGTAATCCCTCGCTTTCAAGGAGCTCCTCAGAAAAATTTGCTGCGAGTTCCTGTTTCACAAAATCGATAAAAAAAGGAGCTGTCGCCCGTTTCATTTTCTGTTTGGGTGAAACAACGACTTCATTTATTGCCATGTGATATTCTTTTTCGCTTAAAAGTTCTGCTTTGAGCATTTTCATGAGGATTTGATTTCGGCGGGAAATACCTTTTTCAAGATTGGTAAAAGGACTATAACGTCCTGGAGATTGAATCATCCCTGCAAGATAGGCTGATTCTGCAACTGTGAGTTGCTTCACATTTTTTCCGAAATAATATTTTGCTGCTTCAGCAACACCAGAAACAGAAGATGCGCCGCGTTGGCCGAGATAAATTTCATTAATATAGGCCTGAAGAATTTCTGATTTTGAATGATGGCGTTCAAGTTCAAGCGCCATAAGTTGTTCGTTGATTTTTCGTAAAAAAGATTTTCGTGGATGAAGAAAGAAATTTTTAATGAGCTGCTGTGTCAGTGTTGATCCTCCCTGAACAATGCCCACTGCTTTGATGTTTGCAACCAGAGCACGAGCAATGCCGACAGGATCAATACCATGATGTTTAAAAAAACGTTCGTCTTCAATGAGAATAATTGCTTCAAGAAGTGAAGGAGGAACTTCTTCAAGTGTCACAACTGTTCGATCTTCCATGCGCTCATCAAAAATAGAAGCAACGACCTCCGGTTCCAGACGAGCAAGTTCCAGCTCTTTTTTTTCTTCGCGGTGAAGGAGCTTTACAATGACCGTACGATCAAGTTCAATTCTTAAAGGAAAACCGCGAAAGCGGTCGCCAGGGTAATCAAAATCGTGAAGATAAATATCAAGATGCTGACGAGCCTTCGCATAATCGCCAGGGCCTTCAATGCGACTTCCGGTATTGCGATATCCAAGGCGATCGAGTTTTTCAAGGAGCTTGCGAGTATTGATATCGATACCGGGATAGAGATATTCGGCATCAGAAAAAACACGTGACGGGAGATTCCACTTTCGCGCGCGATCAAATTTTTCTTCAATTTGATACGCAAGATATTTGGAATAAAGAAAAAGTCCCACTCCTCCACAAAGAATCAGGAGTAAAAACCGCTTCACCCATTTTCGCTTTCGCTTCGGTTGTTGTTGATAACGTCGTCGCATAAAGATTGTCTTAATCGAGTACCAGCAGATACACTTCGCGTTGTTTCTCCAGAGTTTTTGCTATTTTCCTGGCGCGCCCTTCAGTGTCGCCGCTTTTCTTGAGATCTTCTAAAGCTTGTTCTATGACCTCTTTTGCTTCCTTATATTTTTTTTGCGCCGCATAACTTTCAGCCCACACAAGCGCCGCGCGCGGTTTTGCCACAGCTTCTGAACGTTCATAGCCGCGTTTTGCCATCTCTGCAGCGCGCGTTAACTCTCCGGCATCAAGAAGCGCCTGAGCATACATGCGATCCAGAGGCCAGTAATCGGGGAGCTCTTTCATCGCGCGCTCCAGAAACGCCATCGCCCGTTTTGCTTTTCCTCCCTTACGATAAAAATAGGCAACATTCCCGATCATATGACGATTTTTTGAAAGCCCCCCTTGTCGATCGATCAGTTTTTCTCCAAGACGCGCTCCTTCTAAAGAAAGAGCCGGAATGCGGTCATACATTTCAAGTTCTTTCACGATATCGATGAGTTGAAAGAGATGATCATCAACAAGAACCCATGCCACTTTTGGCGAAAGATCCTCGAAATGATCGATACGACTTTCGATCACCTCTTTTGCCTGTTGCAAATAAAATTGCTTGATGACGGCAGAATCAAAAAGCATTCCTAAACGATGATAAAAATCAGGAAGCGAAACAGAAGAGGGAAAGAGATCAATCGCCTCTCGCAGAAGAAGGAGCTTTTCTTTTCTCTCGAGTGATTCAAACTGAGTGAGTGCATACAGCACATCTTCGAGGAACGGATCTTTTCTCTCTTTGAAGATCGTGTAGGCTTCCTGATATTTTGCGAGTGCCTCTTTTTCTTTTCCTTCGTCTTCAAAGGCTTTCGCTTCAGCAAATTCTAGATAACCAGGCGTTTCCGATTTTGCCTTTGTGACACGTGAGAGAAACTCTTCTGGCGTTGCAATCGTATTCAATCGTGTCAGTTCTTTGAGATCAGAAGAAAAAAGAATGTAGGTCGGAAAACCAACGGCATGAAATTTTTCAATGAACGACTGCGTTTCCGGAAGATCACCATCAAGATGAAGAAGCACAAATGAAGCTAAGGTTTCTTGCACTTTTGGATCCGGAAAAATCCGCTCTTCGACATATTTACAATACTGGCACCACTGCGTCGACACTTCCACAAACAAGAGGCTGCGCCTCTTTTCTGTTTCGCTTACAGCTTCGTCCCAATTTTGATGCCACGAAAGGGTTTCGCCCTTTTCTGAAATTTTTCGACTACATGCTGTACAAAGAGAGAGACAGAACACGATCAGAAAAATTTTTTTGAAATTCATGGTCAATCTCCTCACGTGTGGAGCACAGCACATTTTAAATATCTGGTTTCAGGAATTGCAAGATGAACAGGATGATCAGACGCTTGTCCGCCACGCCAAAGGAGCTGCGCTGTATTCCCACTTTCATCACTTGCCTGAAAGAGCATGTTCATAAAATCATCGTCGGAAAGATGCATGGAACAAGAAGCACTCATGAGCAAACCATCAGCAGGAAGAAGAGAAAGTGCCAACTGATTAAGGCGTTGATAAGCTTTAAACCCAGCGCTCATGTCTTTTTGACGTTTGATAAAGGCGGGAGGATCAACAACAACGACATCAAACATTTTCTTTTGTGCAACCAAAGCACGCAGCACATCAAAAGCATCATCGCAAATAATTTTTACTCGATCTGTAACCTGATTTCGCTCAGCATTTTGTGTAAGCCAGTGTAAAGCGGTTTGAGAACTATCAACACAGACGACCTCTTTCGCACCATGAACTGCCGCTTCAACACCCCACGCTCCGATATAACTAAAAACATCGAGAATGCGTTTGCCTCGAACATGTTTTAAAAACCAAGCGCGGTTCTCGTGCTGATCAAAAAACCATCCTGTTTTCTGACCTTCCCAAATGGGAATGTGAAACGTTGTTTCATGTTCCGTGAGGAAAACTTCTTTCGGTGGATCACCATAGGCAGCAGCCACTTCGAAAGAAAGTCCTTCGAGTTCACGAAGTGACACATCGTTTCGCCACAAAATACTCTTCGGCTTGAGGACCGCACAAAGAGCTTCGACAATCATGGTTTTGCAGCGCTCCATGCCAGCGGTGGAAATTTGAGCTACAAGCACATCACCATAGCGATCTACAATTAATCCCGGGACACAGTCCCCTTCTGCAAAGAGAAGACGATAAAAGGGTTTCGCATAAAAACGCTCGCGCAGATGAAGTGCTTTTTGAAAACGTTCGATGAACCAAGCTGCTGTGAGCTCTTCAACTTTTCTGCTCATAAGCCGCGCACAAATAAGGGAATGAGGATTCACATACGCTGTTCCAATTTTTTTCCCGTTTGCACTTTCAACGGCAACAAGCTGACCCGGCTCAAACTGCTTCAGTGGTGTTTGTTCAGTATCGATTTCATTACTGAAGATCCACAGATGGCCTGCTTCAATGCGCCGCTCTTCGCGTTTTTTAAGTTTAAGAATGGGAAATGAAGGAGTCATGATATCTCCCTGTCTATTCGATTTCATCGAGTGAATGCAAGATATTGAAAGTTCTCTGGTCAAGAAAAGAGAAATCCGAGGGTGTTGCAAAACCAGAGGTTGAGAGAGTTTTTATTTCTTTTGATAACGATAGAGAAGCACGGTTGTTTTTTCGACGGTCACCAATCCTTCCTGAATCATCGTGTCAATCTGTTCGCAAAATTTATCAATCTTTTCTTCGGCATCAACAATTTCAATGACGATTGGCAAATCTGCTGAAAGTCGAAGAATTTTGGCGGTGTGAATGCGACTTGACGCTCCGAATCCTTCAATACCTCTGAGCACCGTACAACCAGCAAGCCCTTCTTTCTTGGCACGATGGACAATGGCTTCGTAAAGTGGTTTCCCTTCATAGCGGTCAGATTCACCGATAAAAATGCGAAGCAGTTTTCCATCCTCTGGAATCTTCATTCATCTCCCCTTTCAAAAAAGTCGCGCAAACAAGACACCGATCAACAATCCCGCAAAACAGAGGATAAGACTGCCAAACACATTGCATGCAGCGAAAAAAAATTCACCGGCTTTAAAAAGCATCCAGGTTTCATAGGCAAAACTGGAAAATGTCGTGAAAGCGCCAAGAAATCCGATGAAGACAGCCATACGAAAATCTGAAGCAAGAAAATATTTTTCGTCAACAAGAGTTCCGAGAAACCCGATGACAAAGCATCCAAGCACATTGACAACAAAGGTACCGTAAGGAAACTGTGCTCCGAAAAGAGCATGAAGAGAACCGCTGAGAAGATATCGACCGAGTGTTCCGAGCGCTCCTGAAATTGCTAACAGCAAAAACCTCGACATTCTTCTTCCTCTCTCCTACTTGATCTTCCTAATTGATGTTGAGAGAAAGTAAAATGCAAAAATCTCTGAAAATTTCTGTCATCGTAAAACCAAATGCGAAAAAAGTGTCGGTTGAAAAAATTGATGACCAGACTTATCGTATTTCTGTAAAATCCCCGCCCACCGAAGGAAAAGCCAATGAAGCAGTGATCAAAGCCATCGCTGAACACTTCTCCGTCGCACCATCATCCGTGCAAATTGTGAGAGGTTTTAAGGGAAAACGAAAAATAGTAAAGGTTCTCCTTTGAATAAAAAATCCGTATTTTTTCTGGTCAAGTGAACGCTTTGTGTGCTTAGAAGGAAGTGCGCCGAAAGGATCAACTATGGCGCATTCTCTTTTTCAAACCATTGATTACATCGATTTTGTGAATACGATCAAGTCTCGCATCAGAGACGCTCGAATTGCTGCATCTCGCAAGGTAAATAAAGAGCTGATTCATCTTTATTAGTCGATTGGAAAGACCATTGTTGAAAAGCAAGAACAACTTGGCTGGGGGAAAGCTGTTGTAGAAAAACTCTCGAAAGACCTCAGAAAAGAATTTTCGGGATCTACTGGATTTTCAGCCAGAAATCTTTGGGACATGAGGAGATTTTATGAAGAATATCATGCTGATATAAAACTGCGACAACTTGTCGCAGAAATTCCTTGGGGCCAGAATCTCCTTATTTTGAACAAAGTAAAAGATTTGCCTGCTCGCATATATTATCTTCAAACAACTCTCGAAATGGGATGGAGTCGGAACATTCTGCTTCACCAGATCAAATCTCAAGCCTACGAACGACAGCAACTCATTCCGAAACAACATAATTTTGACGAGCACATGTTTTCGGCAGCGAGAGTTGAAGTTCATGACGGACGCATCAGAAAAAATAATCCTGCTAAACAAAGGACAATGCCAAATATTTTCTCGAACGTGAGCCCTTGTTTAAAAAACAAAATCGCAATGGGCAAGAGGAGCAAAACAGAAATGGCATTCACGGTAATTCCAGCATAGCCAACATGCCACCCTGTGCGATATGCAAGTAAAAATCCAAGTTCAATGCCAATGATCCCGAGTGCAATACCAAGCATACTCCATGGAGCTTGCAACTGCTTTGAGCCTGTTGGCCACAACATCATTCCTGAAAGACAAAGCGCAAATGCCATGAAGTAAACAATGGCTAAAGAAAAAAGTGGATTGAGGCCTTGAGGCAACTTTTTCATGGAAAGATGATAAATGAAAGTGCCAGCAGCAGCGATGATGATGGCGAGATAGTACATACATTTTCCTTATTTTGCGCTCTCTTCATCATAAATCCGTATCAACTTCTTTTCTCGTTGATAACATTCAGCAGAACCGTAGTCGAAAAATTTTTCAATGTGAGCATGTTCGTGCATCCGTTTTCGCACATGCTTGATCGGACACCAGTGTCGTTCCGTGCGACCGCCAATCTCACGCGCATACGCAACGAGACCATTGAAGTAACTGCAATAGAGACAGTTCAGTTTTTCGATCGGTGTTAAATAGGGCAATTTGTGTCGATCAAAAATAAAATATTTTCGTCTCTCGATTTTCGGAATGGCAAAAATCGTAAAACAGATGCGATGATACATTTCCAGACACAGATCAAAAATCACCATCGGGAAAAAGAGCGAATAGATAAAAGGAATGCCGATCGCGACCCGCAACTTTCCAAGCATGGCTTTCCAGAATGAATCTGAATCGAGCGGAAAGGGACCTGTTATTTTTTCTTGAGTTGGCATATTTTTTCCGCAGTATTTTTGGCGGAGAGGGTGGGATTCGAACCCACGGTACCCGTAAAGGTACTCTGGTTTTCAAGACCAGCTCTTTCAACCGCTCAGACACCTCTCCAATTGGCAGCGCCCCGACGAACGAAGAACGAAAAACGTAAACGGTTCCTACCATGCTGATCTGATTTGTCTAGAGTGGATACGTACTGAGCGAGCATCTGCGAGTCGGAGCACTATTGTTGATCGTGAGGACAGAAGCCAGCTTCGCAGACGTAGAAGTTCATGCCAAAGGCGGTATTTTCCGGGTAAGGAAACTGGCCAAAGGGACCAGTTTGATTGGGCGATGCCAAGCCAAATTCCATATGTGCCATGTCATTGGGAGTCATGCGAACTTGTACAGGATTTCCTCCGCTTTCACAGTTGACGGGTTGGCCGCCTGATTTCAGCAGCACATATTTTCCTTCCTGCACCGAATCAGGACGACAATTTGTTCCACCCACGGTTTGAATCCAGAACTCGGTCGGCCGGACCGGTCCATCACATGTTGCATTCAGAGCACTAATGGCACCGTTAAAAATACAGAACTCGACTTGATAGACATACTGAGGAGTCGGTTTTTTGGTTTGGGGATCTATCCCTGTACGCCACCACTCAAAAGTCTGTCCGATACGGACATCCCCCGCTTGGAGCACTTCTGCTCCCACGAGATCCGGATTGTCAGCAGAAGTGACCTTATCATCTGCAATAACATGCTGCATTGCGACATCGGAATGCTTCCAACTCAGTCCCTTTTGAGAATGAATGAGATCTCCTTCCTGAAGGCGATGGGGAGCACGAGTATAGACAATCTTCGCATACCAAAGATCGGTCCTTGTCAAATACTGCGGATTGTCAGGTCCTCTACTTTCCTCTGTATTAAAAACGAGTGGCCGCGTATAGACACGTCGTCCCCGCCCCAAACCTTCATCGGTTTCGCCAAAAGCATCGATGGTACCAAGAGAATAATCTCCTGGAGTTGCCTTTGGTCCCATAAGTCGAAAATACAGTGTTCCTGACAGTTTGTTCCCAGAAGTGGCATTTCCTAAATTACATGCCATGGATTGCTGCGATCGCGGATCATTCGAAAGACCTAAAAGTACTCGAAGTCCTTCTTGGACCTCTCCTCCTGTAAAGGGGATCGGAAGCTGAAATGGATTTTCCTGATCACGATTGGTGAAACGGACAAGCACCACATTATATTGCTCGAGTTTCAAATCTTGATTGATCTGCGAATAGTCCGTCACCACATTCCCTTGTTCATCGAAAGCAACAAGCGCTTTTCCTGTCTGAGGATCGACCATAAAGCTGCAGCCACGCACCATATCACTGCTGAGCCGACGCATCTCACCGCCGACAATCTGATGGATCTCCACTCCCAAAAGAAGTTCATGCTCAACCGCGATTTGCATTTTCTTCAAAGCATCAGCACCGATATGCGTATAAAGAGTGCGAGGTTCTTTATTTCTTTCTGGAAGAGGAACAGGATAGAGATCACTTCTTGGTGCAGCAGGGTCATTCCCGTCATTTTCCAACTGCGCTGAAGGAATGACAGGACTTCCAGGTCCCATATTTCCTCGCCGTAAAGGATTGATGTTCGCGGATGTAATGCCGAGAGGGTATGCGGTATCTGGATCATCACCACCACATCCGGAACCAAGTGAATGAAGTCGAGGAGTAAAAAGAACTGAACGTTGGAAATGAAGAGAATGATGTACAAAAAGGGTGCGTATATTTTCCATACTCTTTGGCGCTTTCGAACTTAGAGCTGCTGATTGATCAACCTCATACTGCGCCACCGCCGAAGAGGCTCGCTTGACTGGACCTGTTGGATTACCGCCACTGATCATGATTTATCCTTGGTAAAAGAATCTTTCGCCCTTCTCTATTTTCGACCACAATGGCAGGAAGTTGCTCCTAAAGGCAACTTTTTTCAAAATTGGTCGATATTTGAGGAGAAAGAGGGAATAGACCCATTTTATGACTGATCTCGAAAAAATACTGCGCATCCCTGCGTGTGAAGGGTCAGATGCCCTTCAGGGAGTATATGTTCTTGATGCGCCTCCTAGGGACAATCAGGCACACATACAATCTTCCGATCGTCTTCTGGAAATCGATGGCAAACCGATTCCAAGTGATTCACGTCAAGCTCTCGCTACTCTTGTTGAAATTGTAGAGGGTATTTATCAACAAAAACGCGTCACAGAACAACTCGATCCACTGGATCCAAAAACAAAACAACCTCCCAATGATCCTGCCACAGGAGTTCCTCGGCGCCTCCTCAATCCTACTGACGTTGTGGTTTTAAGAGAGGGGAAAAAATTAGAATTGCGAATTGAAATTCCTTTTCCACTATCTTCATATAAGAAACAGCCCGCTCAACTCCGGCTCAAATGGCCATCTCTTGTCGTTGAGAGCGTGCTTCCGGGTTCAGCCGCAGAGCTGACCGGTCTGAAGCCAGGGACGAACATCACACACATTGATGGAACCGAACTCAAAACACTCCCTTACCGCACAAACATAAGCACTTCGGTGCGAAATGATAATCCCGAAATGATTCATAATTTCTTTGAAGAAAAAATCGGAAAACCTGTTGAAATCATTTTTGAGGATCACACCGGCAAACAACATACTTCCACGATAAATCTTGATCCTCAAGTTTTGGGGGCTACTCTCCTTTGGACAGATCATCTCAACCATTGCGGTGTAAGCCCATTACCAGAAGATATACAGATTGGTTTCTTTTTTACAGCGGGGGGTGTTCTCTCTGTTGATGGCAATGGATATTTCGCTCATCCTACTTCTGGCGTCACGATTGGAACTGGTATCTTTATTGAAAATCCAGAAGATTGGATAGCGCGCATCGGGATTCACACTCAACTTAGTCAACATGATCCTGGACCAAACTTAACACTTTTTGCAGAATGGCTCTCAAACTTTTCTTATCCTTTTCATCACATTGCTTTTGGTGGAAGAGTGGAAGGAACCGGTGCAATTTTCCTCTACGATCCCGATGGTCAACGATCTCCGCGTGGCTACGGGGCATACGCTTTTGTGGGACCTATTGCGACCTATCAAACACAACTCTTTGGAGAGGAACCATCAACATTTTTTATCTCTCCGATGTTTGGATTTGTCCATCTCCACGATCTTGCGAAGTGTGGTTACACGGTGACAGATCCAAGTATTGTTCTTCCTGGTTGCGAAAATGGACCGAGAGGGTCAACAAATATGATGGGTCTTTTTCAGATCGGTTTTACAACTCGCTAATCATTCCCAACGACGTTTGCGGTCTTTCTTTTTTCCCTTTTTCTCTTCCTTTTTTACTTCTTCTTTTGCGGGAGGATTTTGAACTGCGGGGACTTGTGGCGCCGCTACCGGTTTCCCACCAACTGCTTCAAGAGGGACAGCCCCTTCTGGAACTTTCACCTCTTCTTCCCAACCTTCAGGAAGATCGCTTTTCCATTTTGGCGATGCCGGAGGTAACACCGGCGCTGGAATGACTGGGGGAATTGAAACAACTGGTGCTGCAATTTCTTCAAGAGGTTTTTCTTCCACAACCGGTGCTGCCACTTTTGATTTCTTTTTCTTTTGTTTCCCCTGCGGGGCTGGCTGAGGTGAAACAGGTTGTAGTGGCTGCGGTTGTTTTGTCGTCGTTAACGATTCAAGCGTCACATAGCCTGGAGGAACATTCGGCGCTTCATCCCACCCTTCAGGTAAATCACTTTTAAATGTGGGAGCAGCGGGCACAACGGGAGCTGGTGCAGATGCTGGCATCACAGGCTTTGATACAAAGCTTTCTTCTTTTGACGTGGGCTCAGGTAATACCGGCACTGACACGATCGGTTGTGGTTCAACAGCAGGGGGTGAAGAAATAACAGGAGCGGTTTGCGGCGCGTGGAGAAGACGAAGTTTTTGTTCGAGAAGTGCCTGTTTCTTTTTGGTGAGCTGATACAGTTGTTCCGTCAGCACACGTTCTTCGGTCTCCAGTCGCCGCTGCTCTTCATTGATCTTTTCAAGGTCGTCGGCAAAGGCATTCACTGCACACATCAAAAGAAAAAGAAAGAAAAGGAAAAAATGTTTCATAAGATCCTCACGATGTACATATCAACGGCTGCTTCGGCCAAATTTTCTCGGGCCGCTCCACTGTGGGACAACCCACAGTGTTCGCTTAACTCTCGGCAATTTTATTGTCAAACCCCGGTTGTTAAAATTGCCTCGAGATACCCTGCGAAACTTTATCCTCGCGCGCCGTTGATAAAGAACGAAGTTTTTTTAGAGATAAGCGCACTTTCAAAATCGCCAAAGAACCTATCAGCATTTCACGCAAAGACATTTTTGATCTTCCTTGTTGTCGATCAGGAAACACGACCGGAAGTTCTCGTATACGATATCCTTCTCGGGAAAAAAGGTAGATCAATAACGTGTGACCCACAAATCCAGGTCCCATACGGAGCATGATCTCCTCAAGAGGAAATCGCCGCAAGTCGTCAACGCGATACATTTTAAAATTATTTGTAAAATCTGACGTGAAACGACCAAAAAGGAGCGTCACGTACATGCGCGAAAGGAAATGAAGAAAGTGTCGCTGCCAGTTCCAACCTCTCACACCTCCTCCACGAAGATGCCTGGAACCGATAATCACATCGACCTTTTCCTCTGAAGCCAGTTTTAGAAAACGTGGGATATCATGCGGATCATGTGAAAAATCGGCGTCCATGGTGAGCACCCATTCATAACCATGTGAGAACGCATAATGAAAACCGGCAAGGATCGCACCTGCAAGTCCCCCATCGCGTTTTCGAAAAAAGGGTTTCAGATGAGAGTATTGTTTCGTAAGTTCAATAATTTTTTCCCGCGTTCCATCAGTGGAACCATCATCGACCACCAGAATATCAATATCCGGGAGCAAGTGATAAATCTTCTCCACCAGAGGAACGATGTTGTCGCTCTCATTAAAAGTGGGAATGCAAATGAGCACTTTCCTCTGTTCAGTTTGTCTCATGATCATCTCGCAAGAGATAAATATCAAAACCGCGAAGCTGTGCGAACAAGACATAATGAGTTTGGACAATATTCTGCAAGTAAGGATATCGACTCATGGGATAACGTCCATAACGTCGATAGTTGGATGGCGCTGTATCGACAATATAGTTTGGAAGTTTTTTTTCAAAATGTTCGCGCAAAATGTCCCAAGCAGGAGGAAAAATATTGTCGGAAGTATCATATTCAACCACTCCCTGGGGATCGCGAAAATCGTTAAGAAATTTTTTCCATCCCGACGGAGGGTTGGGCATCTGAGGGTCATATTCAAGTCCAGCCGATTTTGGAGAACGACCAGTTAAATAATCTGCCGTCGTAAAGGGAGTGGCTGTGTCCATACCGGACAGAAAATAAAGTTGAGGACAATAACCCCAGACAAAAAGGGTGTCCCCTTTTTTCGCATGAAGTCGTAAAAACTCTTTCGGCGCAATCCAGTTGTCTTTTTCATTTCCCCGTAAGTGCGAATGACTCCAAGCATAAAAGAAAAAAACGAGAACCGACACTGATGTCATGATCACAAAAAAACTCTTCCATTTTCTCCACCACGCTTCACTTCGTTCACACAGCCATGCTGTCCCCAAAAGCACGAGTGGAGGATAAGCAACTACATAATAATGATAGTACATCCGTCCCCCCGCAATAATGGCGACAAAGGAACTCAAAAACCAGATCACAATGAGCAACTCCCCATTGCTCTCTCTGTGCCGGAGATCATCGATGGTACGCGCAAAAGCGCCGATCCATAAGAAAAGTCCGCACCAAGCGATGAGGGTGGTGTAACTTGTAAATTTTAAAAATAAATAAAGCGGATCATTCTGCGAAGGTCCTTGCGCATATTTGAGAATGTAGAGAAAACAATTGATAGCATCATCGAGCGCGCCTCTCCATGAAAGCCATCCAATGACAAGCAATGAAGGGAGAAAGGTCGCCAAGGTCACGACCATGCTTGCAAACACACTTTCTCGTAACGATCGTCTTTTACGTACCACATCGAGGAGCAAAAGCAGGAGAATGGTAAGCCACAGAAGTCCTGCAAAATATTTCGCAAGAATGGCCCATCCAATTGAAAGACCACTTAAAAAATAAAAGAAAAAGGAAGAGCGTTTGCGCGCTTCTAAAATCAACAAAATCGCAAGGCTTGCAGGAAGCGCCATCAAAATTTCGCCGTTCACTCCCAACATATCCTGCGGAAGAAACGTGGTGGAAAAAACAATAAAACTTGCTGCTGTCCACCATTCGATATTCGCAAAAGGGTAAAGACGTTTCGCAATCTGACCCAAAATAACTGCCGTGAGAAAAACCCACAGCATCAAAAAAAGATGCGGCCCAAAAAGTGTGGAGGAACCGAAAAGTTCCAGTCCGCTTGCATAAAAATAAAAAGGAAAGGGAGGTTGATAGATAAAAATATCTTGGTACGGAATCGCATCCGAGAGAATTTTTTTGCCGGCAATGGCAAATTCATTCTCATCGATATTCATGTAATCATTAAAAAAGGTCGAAAGGCGCAGAAGAAAGTTCAGTCCAAAAAGAAAAACCCAACGAAACCATGAATGACTCGCTGCAATGGGGGGAAAGATCTTTATGGTTCACTCCTCAAAAGAGGAGACATATAAAAGAGAGGATCTTCACGTGTCAAGGTTCCTTAGAAATGTGAGGAATAACTTGCATCTTCCTCCAAACCGCGATTTTCTGAAAAAATGTTTTCTTCCACCAATCTCTTCCGTCTTCTCCAACAGAAAAAATATCACTCCTATGAGGAACTCTATCAGTGGTCGATCACTGAGCGCGGTTCATTTTGGGAAACGATGATCCAGCTCTTGGGAATTCGATTCCAAAAAAAATATACAAGCATTCTCGATCTCTCGGACGGCATTGAATCTCCGCACTGGCTTGTCGGTGCGAAACTCAATATTGCCGAAAGTTGTTTTCAAGCAGATCCACAAAGCACGGCAATTCTTTTTCAAAAAGAAAATACTCCTCTTCAAACCATAACGTATGCAGAGCTGAATGAACGGAGTGATGGTATTGCTTTTGGCCTCACTTCGTTAGGATTTCTAAAAGGAGATCGCATTGCAATCGACATGCCGATGACGGCTGACGCTGTTTCGATTTATCTTGGAATCATCAAAGCAGGAATGTGTGTGGTCTCGATTGCTGATAGTTTTGCTTCACACGAAATCAAAACACGTTTACAGATTGCAGAAGCCAAAGCCATTTTCACGCAAGATGTCATCGAGCGCAGCGGAAAAGAATTTCCTCTTTATCAAAAAGTCATTGATGCCGATGCTCCGATGGCCATTGTAATTCCGTGCTCAGAAAAACTTTCGACTTCTCTTCGCAAACAAGATGTTTCATGGCTTGATTTCAAAAGTAGATGTAGCATGCCGTTGCGATCTGATTTCAAAACCAGATTTAGTGCGTCGCTGTGCAGCCCATTGTCAGCACCAACCGGAGCGCGCAATGGGCAAGCAGACAGACGCACGAAGTCAGGTTTTGAAGTAGTGAGATGTAATCCTGAGGACGAAACAAACATCCTCTTCTCATCTGGCACCACCGGAGAACCGAAAGCCATCCCTTGGACGCACACCACTCCGATCAAATGCGCAAGCGACGGCTATCTCCACCACGACATTCAACCAGACGATGTTGTCGCATGGCCGACCAACTTAGGGTGGATGATGGGTCCGTGGCTCATCTATGCAACGCTCATCAACAAAGGGGCTATCGCCCTTTTCGATGGTTCGCCAACATCCCGAGAGTTTTGTCATTTTGTGGAGAAAACAAAAGTAACGATGCTTGGAGTTGTTCCCAGCATTGTCAAAGCTTGGAGAGAAAATGGAAGTGCCGCAGGCATCGATTGGAGTTCCATCAAATGTTTCAGTTCTACCGGGGAATGCTCCAATGCCGATGATTATGCATGGCTCATGGCTCAAGCGGGCAATCGTCCCATCATTGAATACTGTGGAGGGACAGAAATTGGAGGTGGCTATTTGACGGGAACACTGCTGCAACCAGCCATCCCTGCAACCTTTACAACGCCAGCGCTCGGCATCGATTTTGTGATCTTAGATGAAGAGGGAAAACCGACAAACAACGGTGAAGTTTTTTTGATTCCTCCATCGATCGGCCTCTCGACAAAACTTCTGAATCAGGATCATCACAAAGTATATTTTGCAGATACCCCGCAAGGGGCGCAGGGGCGGCGGCATGGTGATCAGATCGAAAAACTTCCGAACGGTTATTATCGTGCGCACGGACGCGCTGATGACACGATGAACCTCGGAGGGATCAAAGTCAGCTCTGCTGAGATCGAACGAGTCCTCAATCGGGTTGATGGTATTCAAGAAACTGCGGCGATCGCCGTTTCCCCTAAGGATGGAGGTCCAAGTCTTTTGGTGATTTATGTTGTTATAAAGGCTTCATTCCCGCAAAAACGAGAATCTCACGTAAATACGGGAGATCCCCGCATGCGCGAGGGTGACATTCCGTTTCTTAAAGAGTGCATGCAACGTGCCATCAAAGAAAACTTAAATCCACTTTTCAAAATCCATGACGTGGTCATCATTGATTCTCTTCCTCGAACCGCATCTCATAAAGTGATGCGCAGAACGCTTCGAAAAAATTACTCCTAGGGTCTGTTTGCAAAGGGGTCATCGCGAGCCCGACGGGAGTGGCGATCTCCTGAAAGTATTGTTACAAAGGATTGCTTCGTCGCTCATACTCCTCGCAATGACACACGATGACTTTACAAACAGGCTCTAGGGTTGGGTATTCTTTTACCCTTAAATTCTCTTTCTATAACCGCAGTCTGGACAAAAATGTAAAAATTTTCTTTGTTTAAAGCTTTTCTTTTTTGTACAATGGCGATGGTTTTTCACAGGGGGGGTCCATGAAACACATCACAAAAGTGGCATTTGGTTTTTTATCTCTTCTTCTCGGTATTTTCTTTATCGGATGCGGTGGAAGTAGTGGTACGAGTACGACCGCGAGTTCCACTTCAGTCAACTCTATTGATGACCTTCCGAATACTGAAACCTTTGTGGCAACTACAGCAACCACCTCTCTCAATGCATCATTAAGCAAAGCGGTAACGGGGACACCACCCCTTCTCACCAGTATCTCTTCAAGCAATGCAGATGACTACTTCTGGAATGGACTGCTTGCGACCATCACGACTGCGGGATCAGCAACGCAATCGCAAATCGATTCATATTGGGATGGCGAAGGAGCCTGTCGCATGGCACAGGCTGTAGGATATTCGTTCCAAAACATGCTTCAGGGGGGAACGAGCCTTTGCTACATGCAGAATATGCCTGCCTGTTCTAATGGCGTTTCTATTACAAGTGGATCGGCAACAGCCTCCACTGTCTTCGAACAAGGGGCCTCCAATAAAATCGTGCAAGTGAATGTTTCTGGTCAAGGTGCCAATGAAACTATTTTCATCAAAGTTTTTGGCACGAGCACCACAGAAGGAGCAAGCGGCTATGCTGCAGATATGTTTTTCTGCAATTCTTCAAATACCGTTGGCGGTTATGAACAAATTCGACTCACCGGCAGCACCTCTTTTACGTCCAAGAGTGTGCACGCAGATTTTGGAAATTTTGTGGGTGATCTCACAGCTTCATTGACCACCAACGCAAGTGGACAACTGATTTTTGATCCCAGCGCAACTCGCAGCGCCACCGTCTATTTTGGACCTACTGACGGGAGCTTTACCTTTCTCGGAGCCGTAAGCATTGACAGCGCCGGACTTTTAACGGCACGGGAATATCAAATCGGTTCGTTTGGTGGCGGCGCATCGCAAGAGAACAAACATGCTATCTTCGCGAATTTTACTGGAGGCACGATGGATGAGCTACGCCTCTTAGAATCCAGTTTTGCGCTGCAAGACACGTATGGTAGTTCCGATCAAAGCAATACGGGAGCAACAGAATACCAAACCGATCACTATGAGCCAGTAACTTCCGGCACGCTCCTCACGACAGCTCAAGCCGAAGATTTTAGCCATGATGTCTATACAGGAAGCGTAACTTCCCAAACAGCAGATCTTGCAGCCATCACCAATTATAGCTGCAGCACTACGCCCGATGTTGTCGTTGCCATGGATTTTACCGCCTCATGTCCACAAGCCGTTGCTGTTGAATGTGAAAACAATTTTCAGGATATGAATTTCTGCGATGGCACCACCGTGAGCGCTGCGCGTGATATTGTTTTCACAAGCCAGCTCAGTGTCTTTGGATCTTGCGCGAGCAGTTATTGCGGCGGCGACTTCGACTGTCAGATATTTGCCGAAGAAAATCCGAGTAATGCACAAGGGATCACGACCGCAAACGCTAGCTGCAGTAATGGATGTTGCGCAGCGCAGTAAAAACGTTTCGACATTGCTATCAAAAATGCCTGTGTATTTTACACGGGCATTTTTTTACCTGCTTCTCTCTCGACAAACAAAGTTTCGCTCAGTATGAGACGGCTGAACTTCAAAAAGGAACTTGCACCCATGAAAAATTCTTTTTCGACAAAAAAAGCAATCGATATTTCGAGGAAACAGTATCACTATTTTTCCCTTCCAGAACTTGAAAAGAAATTGGGCATCTCGTTACAATGCATGCCCTACTCGCATCGGATCCTTCTTGAAAATTTGCTTCGTCATGAAGATGGTGAAGCGGTTCGAAAACAAGATATTGAAACGTTTCTTCACTACGATCCCAAAACAGAATCCAATGATGAAATTCAGTTCACACCTGCTCGCGTACTTCTGCAAGATTTTACTGGAGTCCCTGTAGTCGTCGATCTTGCAGCGATGCGTGAAGGGATGCGCGAGAAAAGAGGAGACCCGCAAAAAATTAATCCGCTGCAACCCGTTGATCTTGTCATCGATCATTCGGTGCAAGTCGACGTGTATGGAACACCCGACGCGCTCAAGCAAAACGCTCTGATGGAGTTTCAGCGCAACAAAGAGCGTTATGAATTTTTGAAATGGGGACAAAAAGCTTTTTCGAATTTTAGTGTGGTTCCTCCAGCAACGGGCATCTGTCATCAAGTCAACTTAGAATATCTTTCCCACGTCGCGATGACAAACGATACCCAGAAAAACGGCGCAGCCATTTTTCCGGACACGCTGGTGGGGACTGATTCGCACACCCCGATGATCAATGCGCTCGGTGTTGTCGGCTGGGGAGTGGGCGGGATTGAAGCTGAAGCAGCGATGCTCGGTCAACCGATCTCAATGCTCATTCCACAAGTGATTGGAGTAAAACTTACAGGCCGGCTAGCGCCGGTTGCTACTGCCACAGACCTCGTGCTTACGGTCACGCAGATGCTTCGCAAATATGGTGTCGTCGGAAAATTTGTCGAATTTTTTGGGCCTGGCGTGCAGCACTTAGGTATTGCTGATCGTGCGACGATTGGAAATATGTCTCCTGAATATGGTGCGACGATTGGTATTTTTCCAGTCGATGCGGTCACGATTGAATATTTAAAATCAACCGGGCGAACAGAACGAGCTGAACGAGCGCAACTCTATTTCAAGGCGCAAGGACTTTGGTACGATGCATCGACACCAGATGCCAACTACACCGATGTGTTAACACTCGATCTCGCAAGTGTAGAGCCGAGCGTGGCAGGACCCTCGAAACCACATGATCGTGTCGCACTTTCCAATGTCCGTCACTCTTTTCGTTCGTTTGTTGCGGGACGTTTTAAAAACGAACTTGCAAACATGAAAGCATCCGTCGAGGCGTGGGTCGCCAATGGCGGCACACACGTCGCGCCGGGGCACAACGAAACAGAAGTTCCTCAAGAGCTGGGGCTTCTTGGTGCGTCCGTGTCTGTCAAAGATCCGAAAGGGAATCAGTACAAGCTGACGCACGGTTCGATTGTGATTGCTGCGATCACATCGTGTACGAACACTTCGAATCCGCATTTGATGATCGGCTCTGCTCTGCTCGCACGTAACGCGCTTAGAAAAGGGCTGCAAGCCCCTGCTTGGGTAAAAACAAGTTTTGCGCCGGGGTCCAAAGCCGTGACCGACTATATAAAGGAAGCAGGACTTACCACATATCTCGATCAACTCGGTTTCAATCTCGTCGGTTACGGATGCACGACCTGCATTGGCAACAGCGGTCCTCTTCCAGATCATATTCAAAAAGCGATCGATGACGGAAAACTTGCAACCGCATCAGTGCTTTCGGGAAATCGAAACTTTGAAGCGCGCATTCACTCAAGCGTGCTCGCCAATTATTTAGCTTCGCCACCTCTCGTTGTTGCTTATGCGCTCGCAGGGAATATTAATGTCAATCTCACCAACGAACCTTTAGGACAAGAGAAGAGTGGAACTCCTGTCTATCTCAAAGATATTTGGCCTGATCCCAAAGAGGTCGATGCTCTCGTCAAAAAACATGTGACAGCGAAACAATTCACCAAAGCTTACGGCGATGTTTTTACCGGTGACGAACTCTGGCGCGCAACAAAAGTTCCAGAGAAAGAGACATACGAATGGAATGCAACGTCGACTTATATCCAAAAACCTCCATTTCTTGAGAAACGTTTTCAAGATGAAAACAGAGCAAAAGAGATTAAAGCTGCACGCATCCTCGGCATCTTCGGCGATTTCATTACGACTGATCACATCAGTCCTGCAGGAGCCATCTCACCGACATCTCCTGCTGGAACCTATTTGCTGTCGCACGGTATAACAGTAGAAGAGTTCAATTCTTACGGATCGCGTCGTGGCAATCATGAAGTGATGATGCGTGGAACGTTTGCGAATGTTCGCATCAAAAATAATATACTTGCTCGCGAAGGGGGGTACACCCTTCTCTATCCCGAAGGAAAAGAGATGACCTTCTATGAAGCAGCCATGGAATATGAAAAGCGTAGTAATCCACTCGTTGTCTTTGGTGGCAAAATGTATGGAAGTGGATCGTCGCGCGATTGGGCTGCGAAAGGTCCGAGACTTCTCGGAGTGCGCGCTGTTATTGCTGAGAGTTTCGAACGCATTCATCGATCCAATCTCATCGGCATGGGGATTCTTCCACTTGAGCTTCCACAAGGAACAACAGTTGATGCTTTGAAATTAACAGGAAACGAAGAGGTCGATATTGAAGCGCTCGATACACTGAGACCGAAAGCTCCGATAAAGATTCGAATTCGTGGCAAGGGAGCAACAAAAGAAATCACGTGCAACGTGCGGATCGATACTCCGAATGAACTTCACTACTTCAAAGCCGGCGGGATCTTACCGTATGTCTTGAATCGCCTCGCGAATGCATAACATCTATTGAAAAGTCTCTCGGAGGCGTTGTCTCACTACGGCAAAAATCCTCAGACGCCAGATTTTTGCCTGCGCTTCAGCCTGCTGGGTATTGAGGCTTCGTTTCCAGCGTCTGAAGACGCCACTCGACAATCGCCTCCTGCGGACTTTTTATTGGTCACTTATTTTTTGTAATCTTTGAAACGGTTTGAAGAGGAAGAAGGTGAGACTTAACCAGAGAAGTGCTGCCCCAAAAGAGAGAAATGAAGAGAAGGAAGATAAGACCACGCCTCCTTGTTTGAGAAGAACAAAGAAAAGGGACGCAGTCCCTTTTCCAAAGCGAGCGCCGAAGGTATCAATCACTTCTTTGGTTCGATAACGTGCGTCGAACGAAAGTGGCATATAGAGAATTTCCTTCGAAGCACGAAAGAGAGAATAGTGGAGACATTTATAGAAGAGGAACGCAGTTCCAATGGAGGTAAATGACGGAGCATAGAGCGCAAAACCACACGTGAAGACATGAATAAAAGGAACGATCCCAAGAATGAGCATCACGGGAAAACGTGAAAGCGCGAGCGGAGTAATGACAAATTGAAAAATCATGGCAACCGCATTGAGGATTGCAAAGAAACGACCTGAATACGCTGTTTGCGCATCAGGCGAAGGGATCGCAGTTTGCAAAGCCCCTTGGAATTGAAGTGTCAATGCAGCTGAAAAAACCTGACTCACAAGCACAATCAAAAACAGAAAGAGAAGTGGTTTTTGTCGAAAAAGCGAGAGGCCAAATTGATCAGAAGAATGCATTTCTTTTTCTCTTGGTTTTGGTTCACCACATTTTCGAAACGCAAGATCTGCAAAGAAAAGTGACGGAAGGAGAGAAAGCGCCACAAAGAGAAGCATGTTCACCGTTCCAAAAGGAACCGCGAGTTTACTGAGAAGTAACCCACCGATAATAGCACCCACAGAAGAACATCCAATGATGGGACCATTGAATTTTTTTGCGGTCGACTGATCAAGCGTACTATTCAGAAACGACCACTTCTGTTCGACAATAATCATGATGTACGCTTCTTGAAATGGAAGAAGGAGCATCGCTGCAAAGGGAAGCTTCAACTGCAATGCCATATAACAACATAAGAAAAGAGCGCAGCTCCCGAGCATCGTGATGCGAAATGTTTTGCGTGGACCAAAGCGAGTGAGAAGACGACCATAGAGAGCGATCAAGGCAATGAGGAGAATCGGAGTCAGCGCCATGCCCCACGGAAGATTTTCAACACCATACGCTTTCTTGAAAAGTGTGTTGGCGGAACTGCGCGCCATCTCGTAACCGCAAAGCAGAAAACTCGAGCCCGCAGCCAGAAGCCCCATCGCCCACATTTCCGTTCGCTTAATCATGGTTACCTCTGAAGAACCAGATTACCAATAACTGCCTGTCAGTTATTGGTCATCTTCGCAATTTTTGTAACAACGCATGAGGATGAGTATCGTGATAAATTGTTGCGCGTCGATTGGGAGGGAGAAATTGTGATGCATCCATATGTTCTAAAAAATCGAGGAGCTTATCGTAATAACCCTCTACATTTAAAAAACCACACGGTTTTGCATGAAGCTTTAATTGCGACCATGTCAACATTTCAAAAATCTCTTCCAGAGTTCCAAGTCCACCAGGAAGAGCGATAAAGGCATCACCGAGTTCTTGCATCTTTTGTTTCCGCTCATGCATGTTGTTGACAATATGCAGTTCGGTAATACCGTGATGTGCAACTTCATGTTCGACCATAAATTCGGGAATCACCCCTCGCACAACACCACCCGCTTCCAGCACAGTATCCGCAAGCATTGTCATGATGCCAATACTTGCTCCGCCATAGATGAGTTCTAAGTTTTCTCGAACAAGCAGTTGTCCGAGTTCTTTTGCGACTTCGAGAAATTTTGGGTTGGCTCCATTACTCGATCCACAAAAAATACAGACGCTTTTCATTCTCGGCCTCGTTTTAACTCTCTTTGTAACAGTCTTGGAAAAAGCGCAAGATCTCTTCTTTTGTGTTCTCTGGCAGAGGACACAATGGTTTCGCACTTTGGGGAGATCCTTCATCTCGTGGCTTTCCAGTGACCATGAGCGACATCGTAACCTTTTCAAGTGGACGGACTGAATGCCAACCCTGAGGATGAATCATTTCATATTCTGATCCTGCAGGAAGAAGAATGGTTGCAGCAACTGGCGGAGGAGCTGCGCTCTTTCCATAGCCCACATTCATTTCATAGACACCTTCGAGCACTTTCATCGCTGATGGCCAGGGATGTTGATGAAACAGCGCTTCATTTTTCTCGCAAGAATAAATGCGATGAAGACAGATGCGATACTCATTCCATTGTCGCCACACTCGCTCAACAATCGGCGGATGATAATCAATAAAAAGCGTGTTCCAGGAAGATGAATCTTCAAGAAGTTTTGGAAGCAGACGTTCGACTTCATGTAAAATGTTCAACATCTTTTAGAGGTTCCTTAAGGAGTCAGAACATAGTCTTCACATCCACGATAACGATAAGAGTAAGGATATTGTCCACTCACAATGCGATCGAGTTCTGCACTGAAATATCGATAGGGATCTGACGGCATTTTCTCTCTCATAAAAAAATCTTCGCAAAGAGTTGAGCAATCTTCGATTGCTGAAGCTTTATTAAAGGAATGAACTTCTGCTGCGCATTTCTCTCGAATCTCAGCTACGCAGCGCTGGACACAATCTCGAAAAGGTTTTTCTTTTCCAGATTTTTTCGCACGCTCAAGAGGAGTTGGTGATCCTAATCTTTCTCTAAAAAATCGATCTACAATTTGGCGTGGCTTCAGTTGAAACGACCCATTTGGTTCCTCAATATTGGGCTTTTGCTCTGGAGCGGAATACCAGCGAAGCTCCGGGAGGAAAGGAAGCAACCCAATTTGTGCGAAACCGAGCAAATAGATGAGCCCAAAAGATCCACTCGCTGCAACCTCAGCACTCAATGGTCCAACTTCGCTCATCGCTAGACTCATTCCGACAACAGTGATTCCTTTTCTCTGAATTGGTGTTGAAGATTGAAGAAAAAATGCCGAGTGCGAACGAGACAAAAGAGAAACTCCTGAAGGACAATATCTGTTCTTTTCTCTTTCCGTGTCTGAAGGAAGGATTCCGAAGGAGTTCAGGGCAAAAGTTGCGGTGATAGGAGCAAGACTCATGAGATTGTTTGTTTAGAGAAGCGTTTAAAAAATGCAATTATCTTCTTCTGAGCGCAATGAACTGAAAGCCCTCTTCCCCGCTCCGTATACGTTTGATTAAATCTTCCACTTACCAATAACTGACAGTCAGTTATTGGTAACCTTCTACTTCTTGCTTTTTATTACTATGTATTATAATGTATTACTATGAACTGGATGACGGTCAAAGAAATTGCCAAATATCTTAAACTCTCAGAGGCCATGATTTATAAGCTCGCTCAGAAGGGGGAAATTCCTGCGGCCAAAATCGGAGATGCCTGGCGATTTTCTCAAACCCAAATTGACGACTGGCTCCTTCAAAAAAGTAAAAAAGAAATTTCGATTCCGAAAAATGTTTAAGAAAAAAAGTTGTGTCGATTGGTGAAGAGAGTAGAGAGCGCAGTTTGTGATGCAAAAAATTCTTTCTTATCTTCGTTGTGACTTTCGTCACGATCTCATTGCAGGAATTGTTGTGGGACTTGTGGCTCTTCCTCTCGCCATCGCCTTTGCTGTTGCTTCTGGCGCGCGACCTGAACAAGGACTCTATACCGCAATCATCGCCGGCGTTGTCATTGGTCTTCTTTCTGGTTCGAAGTATCAAGTCTCAGGGCCCACTGGTGCTTTTATCGTGATTCTTCTGGGGATTGTGAATCATCACGGCATTGAAGGATTACTCGCAGCTGGATTTATGGCCGGCATTCTTCTCGTCCTCATGGGAGTTTTTCGTTTTGGCTCCATTATTAAATTTATCCCCTATCCAGTGATTATTGGTTTCACCTCTGGCATCGGCCTTTTGATTTTTACCGGACAGCTTCCGAATTTTTTCGGACTGACTCTCACCGAACGCCCGCACGGTTTTATTGAAATGGTCCAGCAACTTTTTTATCACCTCCCTCACGATATCACCTTTTCCGCTTTTCTCATTGGGGCTGTCACCCTTCTCGTCCTTCTTCTTTGGCCAAAGTGGAATACAATGTTTCCCGCTGCTCCCATTGCTCTTGTCGTTGGAACTGCGCTCAGTTTTCTTCTTCCAACCGTCGCAACGGTTGGAAATATCCCAACAGGACTTCCGCAATTTCATCCAATTTCACTGAGCCTTTCCGACATTCGCCTCCTTCTTCCCTCAGCACTCACCATCGCCATGCTTGGAGCCATGGAATCGCTTCTTTCAGCTGTCGTCGCTGATGGCATGACTGGCACCAAACACAACTCCAACAAAGAACTGATCGCACAAGGTGTGGGGAATATCATTATTCCGTGGTTTGGAGGAATTCCTGCAACCGGCGCCATAGCACGCACAGCCGCAAATATTCGTAACGGTGCAAAAACACGCATCTCTTCTGTCGTGCATGCTCTCACACTTCTTCTCATCATTCTCTTTTTCGCTCCGTACGCTCGTTACATTCCGATAGCAGCGCTCGCAGCAATCTTGATGATCGTTGCTTATAAAATGAGTGAGGTGCACCATTTTCGAAAACTTCTCACCGCTCCGCTTTCGGACATCGCAGTTTTGCTCACAACTTTTTCACTGACTATTCTCTTAGACCTGACAGTTGCTGTTGGAACTGGTGTAGTGCTTGCAGCGCTTCTCTTCATTAAACGTGCAAGTGAAATCAACGTGAGTACGCTTGAAGAAAATACGCGTAACGGGAGTCAAGCAGCACTGGCTCTGCGCGAGAAAATAAAAAATTATCCGCGCATCTCTCTTTATGAAATCAACGGACCGATGTTTTTTGGTGCCGCAAGTATTCTCGAAGAAGAAATAGCGCACAAAGAACATGAAATATTGATTCTGACTGTGAAAAATGTCCATGTCATCGATGTCACCGCGATTCACGCGCTTGAACTCATTATCGACAAGATCCAACAGAATAAAGGCCACATCATCCTTGCTTCGGTTCAGCCAAAAGTGCATCGTGTTTTGGAACGACATGGACTGATCAAGCAACTCGGCGGCGAAAAGTATATTGCCAAGAATATCGACGACGCCATCGAGCGCGCCAAAGAACTTCATACTTTTGATTGACAGGGACTGCGCCCATTCATAAAAACACTGACTAAGGGGAAATATTTATGACATTACGAATATTCAAAATCTTTTTTCTTTCACTTCTGACTCTTTCTTTCTTCAGTTGTTCCAAACCGACCAATGAAATTCGGATCGGATTTTTTGGACCCTTGACCGGAAGCACTGCGACGTGGGGACAGATGGGGAAAAAGGCGGTCGATCTCGCGGTCGAAGAAGTCAATGCGCAAGGTGGACTCCTCGGAAAACAAGTCAAAGTGATTTATGAAGATGATCAGAGCCTTCCAGAACAAGCCAAAATCGCAGCCCTCAAATTGATTAAACAGCATAAAGTTTCTGCACTCATCGGCGAATACGCATCATCGCGCAGTCTTGCAGCTGCTCCAGAAGCACAGCGCAATAAAATTCCGATGGTATCTCCTTTTTCCACGAATCCCAAAGTCACGGCTGTTGGCGACTACATTTTCCGCGTCTGCTACATCGATCCTTTTCAAGGATCTGCGATGGCCCACTTTGCGTATGATCAACTCGGCGTACGCAGTGCTGCTATTTTGCGCGATATTAAAAATGACTACAGTATAGGGCTTGCAAATTATTTTATCGAAACCTTTACCAAACTCGGCGGAAAAATTGTTGCGGATCATGCGTATAGCGAAGGCGATGTCGAGTTTCGTTCACAACTCACGGCAACCAAGGCGAGCAATCCCCAAGCGATTTTTATTCCAGGATATTATACTGAAGTCGGTCTCATCGCTCGTCAAACGCGTGAACTGGGAATGAATATTCCTCTTCTTGGTGGCGATGGTTGGGATTCGACAAAGACGGTCGATATCGGTGGTAATGCCGCAAATAACAGCTATTTCAGTACTCCTTTTGCTGCGGATGATCCAAACCCCGCAGGGCAAATGTTCATCAAAAATTTTCAATTACGTTACGCTCTCCCTCCTGATGGAACAGCAGCCGTCTCGTACGAAGCTGCGATGGTTCTCTTTGATGCGATCAAGCGTGCAGGATCAACCGATGGGAAAGCCATCCGCGATGCGCTTGCCGCAACAAAAGATTATGATGGTGTTTCAGGAAAAATGTCTCTTGATAAAGACCGAAACGCAATCAAACGTATTGTCATCATGAAAATCGAAGATCAAAAATTACAATTCCACAGCGCTGTTGAACCGTCGTAACGAGAACATTAAAAAAGGCCGCAGGAGGCGCTGCTCGAGCGGCGTCTGCAGTCGCTGTGGACAGCAGCCTTCATGATCACAGCGACAAAGAGCAGGTAGCGAGACGGCGGCTGAGTCGAGCTACCGTAGTGAGAGAGCGCCTCCGAGAGACTTTTTCAAACTTTTGACAGGAAAACATTGCAGATTTTTTTACAACAACTCGTGAATGGCCTTGCATGGGGAAGCATCTATGGTCTGATTGCTCTGGGCTACACCATGGTCTATGGCGTGTTGCAACTGATCAACTTTGCGCATGGCGATATCTATATGATCGGCGCCATGGCCGGTTTTTATCTTGGCGGCTACGCCGTTTCTGGGACAACATCATCTCTCTTTCAATTTATTTTGGTGATGAGTGGAAGCATGATCATCTGTGGGCTCCTCGGTTTTCTCATCGAACGATTGGCGTATCGTCCTCTTCGCGCTGCTCCCCGCCTGACGGCACTGATTACCGCCATTGGAGTTTCACTTTTTCTGCAATTTGGCGGTCAACTTGTTTTTGGACCAGATCCTAAAGTCTTTCCCGAATTTTTTCAGACTGAGAGTCTTTTTCGCGCTGGCTCAGTTTCACTGAACAATATCCAAGTCATTATCTTTGTCGTCGCCATTCTCATTGCTCTCCTCCTTCGTTTCCTTGTCATGAATACACGTATCGGCATGGCGATGCGCGCGGTTTCATTTTCACATCCCGCTTCGAAATTAATGGGCATTCCGATCAATCGCATTATCTCGTTCACGTTTGTGCTCGGATCGATGCTCGCTGCAATTGCCGGAGTTCTCGTCGGCATCTCCAACCCCAAAGTTGATCCCCTCATGGGGATTATGCCAGGGCTCAAAGCCTTTGTGGCTGCGGTTCTTGGAGGAATTGGAAATATTCCTGGCGCTTTACTCGGCGGCCTTATGATTGGAGTGTGTGAATCGATGGTCGTCGGATATTTTTCATCCACGTATCGAGACGCGATCGCTTTTGTGATTTTAATTTTAGTTCTCCTCTTTCGGCCCCAAGGTCTTCTCGGCTCCAAAACTGTGGAGAAGGTTTAAGCATGCATCGCTTCCTGATCATGTTGCTCCTCATCATCGCACTGTGGGGAGTTCAGTTTGTCACCTCGCATTATCTGCAAGATTTTTCCTACGAACTTCAAATTCTACAACTCGTCGGAATCAACGCGCTCATGGCAGTGGGTCTCAGTCTCATCAATGGCATCACCGGTCAATTCTCGCTCGGACATGCCGGATTTATGGCGATCGGCGCCTATGTCTCAGCCGCCCTCACCTTCTACGTCGACCCACTGCTAGCGCAGTTTTCTTGGGTAGGTCCGGTGGCATGGATCGAAACGACGTGGTTTTTGTGTGCTCTTTTCTTCGGCGGAGTTGCGGCAGCACTCGCCGGATTTCTGATCGGGTTGCCAACCTTGCGACTTCGGGGTGATTATCTTGCTATGGCAACACTCGGCTTTAGCGAAATCATTCGAGTGATTATTCTGAACATTGAAGCGGTCGGCGCAGCACGCGGATTTACCGGTATTGCAGAACGCGCGAATCTCTTTTGGATTTTTTTCTGTTTGATCGTGGTCACGTGGTTACTTCTGAATCTCGTGCGCTCCACCAAAGGA